>JAJXTX010000002.1:0-8249 GCA_021783385.1 Pseudomonadota bacterium | reverse complement strand
GTGGTCGGCCTGCTCACCACCATCAACCGCAGCTATCGCCGGGTGGCGATGCACGGCGTGCAGCACGAGGTGCTGCTGGCGCAGACGGCCGCGCTCGGGCTGCCGCTGCTCGAAGTGCCGCTGGACTGGCCGGGCAGCAACGAAGCCTACGAACAGGCGCATGCGCAGGCGCTGGTGGAGGCGCGCATGCGCTGGCCGGGCATCCGCCACTGCGCATTCGGCGACCTGTTTCTGGAGGACGTGCGCGACTACCGCGTGCGCCAGCTCGGCCGCGACAACTGGCGCGCGCTGTTTCCGCTGTGGGGCGAGGACACCGCGGCGCTGGCGCGCCGCTTCGTCAGCGAGGGCCATCGCGCGATGCTGTGCTGCGTCGATACGCAGCAACTGGACGCCGACTTCTGCGGTCGCCATTTCGACGCCGCGCTGCTCGATGGCCTGCCGGCCGGGATCGATCCCTGCGGCGAACGCGGCGAGTTCCATACCGTGAGCTACGCCGGCCCGCTGTTCCGCCAGCCGCTGAAACTGCGTCGCGGCGAATCGGTGTTGCGCGACGGGCGCTTCCAGTTCACCGACTTCATGCTCGACCAGACCGGTCCCGATCCGGCTGAACACGATGGACACCGCTGAGCAGCACGTGCTGCCCGACGTGCTGCAGCCCGGGCTGGCGCTGGTGTTCTGCGGCACCGCCGCGGGCCGGCGCTCGGCCGCTGACCGCGCCTACTACGCGCACCCGGGCAACTTGTTCTGGCGCGCGCTGTTCGAGGCAGGGCTGACGCCGCGCCGACTCGCGCCGGCCGAATTTGCGCAGCTGCTCCACTACGGTATCGGCCTCACCGATCTCGCCAAGCACCACGTCGGCAACGATGACGAGCTGCCGCGCGACGCCTTCGACGTGCCCGCCCTGCTCGGCAAACTTGAAACCTACCAGCCGCAGCGGCTCGCCTTCACCAGCAAGCATGCCGCGCGCGCCGCGCTGGGGCGCGCGATCGACTACGGACCGCAGGCCGCGACCCTCGGCAACACGCGGCTGTTCGTGCTGCCCTCGCCCTCCGGCCAGGCGCGCGGCCACTGGGATCTGGCGCCCTGGTGCGCACTGGCCGCGGACCTGCGCCAGCGCTGAGCATGCGTGGCCGCACGCGCCACCGTGCGGCTAAGCTGCACGACAGCGCGGCCGATCGCCGCAAGCACTGAAACCGGGGGTTGCCGTGGATCGTCTCTCCATCTGTGTTGCCGCACTCGTCGCCGGCCTGCTCGTCACACCGATCCTTGCGGCGGATCGCCCGGCCGCCATCGACCCCTACGCATCGCTGCAGCTGCTGCAGCAACGGATGCAGGCCGGCACGCTCGACAGCCGCCAGCTCACCCGGCAGTTCATCCGGCGCATCCACCAGCTCGATCAGTCCGGCCCCACCCTGCGGGCGGTACTGGAAATCAATCCCGATGCGATGAAGCTGGCCGGCGCGCTCGACGCCGCTCGCAGCGGCCACCCTCCGCGCAGCCCGCTCTTCGGCATTCCGGTGCTGCTTAAGGACAACATCGACACCGGCGACCGCATGCTCACCAGCGCCGGCTCGCTGGCGATGGTCGCGGCACCGGCCACACGCGATGCCGGACTGGTCGAACGCCTGCGCAAGGCCGGCGCTGTGATTCTCGGCAAGACCAACCTGAGCGAATGGGCCAACTTCCGCTCCAGCCATGCCAGCAGCGGCTGGAGCGGGCGCGGCGGCCAGACCCGCAATCCCTACGTGCTCGATCGCAATCCCTGCGGCTCCAGCGCCGGCTCCGCGGTGGCGGTGGCGGCGGGGCTGGCGAGCGTGGCGATCGGCACCGAAACCGATGGTTCGATCATCTGCCCGGCCTCGATGAACGGCATCGTCGGGATCAAGCCCACGCTCGGCCTGGTCAGCCGCAGCGGCATCGTGCCGATCAGCCACAACCAGGATACCGCCGGCCCGATGGCGCGCAGTGTCGCCGATGCCGCCGCGCTGCTTACAGTGATCGCCGGCAGCGATCCGCGCGACCCGGCCACCGCGCAGGCCGACCGCCACGCCACCGACTACACCCGCTTCCTTGATCCGCACGGCCTGCGCGGCAAGCGCATCGGCGTGGTGCGCCAGCTTGCCGGCGCCGATCCCCACGCCGACCACGTGCTGGACCAGGCGATCGCCACCATGAAGGCGCAGGGGGCGATCATCGTCGACCCGGTGACCATCCCGCACCTGGACCAACTCGGCCCGCTCGAGACGACCGTGCTGATGAGCGACTTCAAGCACGACATCAATGCCTACCTCGCCACGCGCACCGGCCTGAAAGTGCATACGCTGGCCGACCTGATCGCCTTCAATGACGCCCATGCCGACACCGAGATGCACTGGTTCGGGCAGGACCTGTTCAAACAGGCAGAGGCCGCGGCCCCGCTCACCGACCCGGCATACACCGCCGCGCTGGCCAAGGCAAAGCAGCTGGCCGGACCGCTCGGCATCGATGCCGCGCTGAACGCGCAGCACCTGGACGCGTTGCTGGCACCCTCGGTGGGGCCGGCCTTCATGACCGATCCGGTCGATGGCGATCACGTCGCCGGCGGCGCCTCGCAGCCGGCCGCGGTGGCGGGTTATCCGTCGATCACCGTGCCCGCCGGCTGGGCGCACGGGCTGCCGGTGGGCATCGTACTGTTCGGCGCGAAGTGGAGCGAGCCGACCCTGATCAGCATCGCCTTCGGCTTCGAGCAGCACACGCACGCCTGGCGTGCACCAGAGTTTCTGGACACGGTGGACGGCAAGCCGGTGCTCGCCGGCCCGGCGCGCTGACGGCCTGACGTGACGAAGGCGGCCAGAAGCCGCCTTCGTCAGCACCGATGCAACGCTGGCCGGTCAGCCGTGACCGCCCACCGACTTGCGCACGATCAGCATCGCCAGCTCCAGCGACTGCTCGTAGTTAAGCCGCGGATCGACGGTGGATTTGTAGGCGCGGTCGAGGTCGGTCTCGGACAGGTCGCGGGCGCCGCCCATGCATTCGGTGACGTCTTCACCGGTGAGTTCCAGATGCACGCCGCCAAGCCGGGTACCGACCGCGGCATGGATGTCGAACGCCTGGTCCAGCTCGCCGCGGATGTTGTCGAAACGGCGCGTCTTGTACCCGTTGGAGGTGCTTTCGGTATTGCCGTGCATCGGATCGGCGACCCACAGCACGCGGCGCCCCTCGCGGCGGACCGCCTCCAGCAACGGCGGCAGCGCCGCGGCGATGCCGGCGTTGCCCATGCGATGGATCAGCGTGAGCCGGCCCGGCTCGTCCTGCGGATTGAGCGCATCGATCAGCGGCAGCAGCTGCTCCGGCTTCACTGATGGCCCGAGCTTCACCGCCACCGGATTGCGGATACCGCGAAAATATTCCACGTGCGCCCCGTCCAGCGCCGCCGTGCGCATGCCGATCCACGGGAAGTGCGTGGACAGGTTGAACCAGCCCGTATGCCGCGGCACCTGCCGCGTCAATGCCTGCTCATAATGCAGCAGCAGCGCCTCGTGCGAGGTGAAGAAATCCACTCTGGAAAAACCGGCGATCGGGCCGGCCAGGGTTTCCATGAAGCGCAGCGAATCGCCGATGCCGGCGACCATCTGGCGATACTCGGCGGCCAGCGGCGCGTGGTCGACCCAGGCCAGATCCCAGTATTCCGGATGGTGCAGATCGGCGAAGCCGCCGTCGATCAGCGCGCGCACGAAATTCATCGTGAGCGCCGAATGCGCATGCGCCTGGATCATCCGCTGCGGATCGGGGCGCCGCGCCTCCGGGGTGAACTCAGGCCCGTTGACCAGATCGCCGCGGAAGCTCGGCAGCGTCACGCCATCACGGGTTTCCAGGTCGGTCGAACGCGGCTTGGCGTACTGGCCGGCGAAACGACCCACGCGCAGCACCGGTTTTTTCAGCCCGTGTACCAGCACCAGACTCATTTGCAGCAGCACTTTCAGACGGTTGGAAATCACCGGACTGGTGCAGTCGACGAAGCTTTCCGCGCAATCGCCGCCCTGCAGCAGAAACCGCTGCCCCTCCTGCGCCTCGGCCAGCGACTGCTTCAGCGCCAGCACCTCCCATGAGGTGACCAGCGGCGGCAATCGCGACAGGTGCTCGCCGGCCCGGGCCAGCTCCTGCGCGTCGTCGTACTGCGGCTGCTGCAGCGCCACGCGTTGCTGCCACGAGTCCGGACTCCAGCGATCCGGGCCGGGCGTGGGCTGGGAGTCGGACTGCATCGACGCAGTCTGGGCGATCATGGAAGCGTTCATTTCATCTGACCCTTGGGGCGACGCGTGGCCACGATGGCCAGCGCGGCAAGCAGCACATACCACAGCAGGCTCCATGCCGGCATTGACAGGCCCAGGATCGGCTGCACCTTGGCACACTCACCCGAGCCGCTGAGCACCTTGAGCAGCACGCCGATCAGGCCGCCGTTTCCCGCACGCGTTTCCAGCAGATAGCCGAGCGGCGCGCCGCAGCTGGGCACCTGGTCGGCCGGCAGCGACTGGATCCACAGATGCCGGATCGCGATGGCAGTCCCCACCAACGCCACCAGCACGATCAATGCGGCATATGCCTTGCGGCCCCCGCCGCGCGGGGCCTGGATCCCGCCGATCAGAAACAGCAGGCCGAGCGCGATGAACACCACGCGCTGCAGAATGCATAGCGGGCAGGGATCCATCATCAGCACGTACTGCGCATACAGGGCGAAAGCGAGCAGCACGGCGCAGAGCAGGAAGCCCAGCAGAAAGTTGACGCGAAACGACCAGCGAAGTGGGTTCATGGCACATTGTTGCGATGCGGGACAATGACCTTACCTGTTCGCTGCCGCGCTGTCAGCAAGCTTGCGTCCGCAGGATGGCCATCCACGTCTAGCGCTCCTCGCAGAAGCAAGAACCCGGCAGGTTGCCCGGCCGGGTTCTTGGAAGGAATGCCACTATCCGGCAGAGAGCCGGCCGATCAGTCTGCGTCGACCGCCTCGACCTGCGGGCGCCCCACCAGTTCGACATACGCCATGGGCGCATTGTCGCCGGGACGGAAGCCGCATTTGAGGATGCGCAGGTAGCCGCCGGGACGCTCGCGATAGCGCGGCCCCAGTTCGACGAACAGCTTGCCCACCGCTTCCTTGTCGCGCATGCGCGAGAAAGCCAGGCGACGATTGGCCACGCCGTCGGTCTTGGCCAGCGTGATCAGCGGCTCGGCCACACGGCGCAATTCCTTTGCCTTGGGCAGGGTGGTGCGGATCAGCTCGTGCTTCACCAGCGACGAGGCCATGTTGCGAAACATGGCTTCGCGATGCGAGCTGGTGCGGTTGAGTTTGCGTCCGGATTTTTGGTGGCGCATGGCAAAAGTCTCTGATGTCTGTTGTTATGAAAAGTCGGCGCTTGTGTCCGGCTTCCCGCGGAATTCCGCTTTTTTGGCCTCATTGAACCTGAGGCTCTGTCAAAGGCTCCATAGGAGCAGATGCTCACTTCTGGAGTGCGGCCATGGATGACCGCTTCCTGTGCTCGGCCAGAACGTTATACACGCTCCAGCCGATGTCCTGCCGCCAGAGCGATCAAGGACGATCGCATTAACCGAGCTGCATGCCGTGCGAGAGACCCGGCGGCGGCCAGCTCTCCAGCTTCATGCCAAGTGCCAGACCACGCCCGCCCAGTACATCCTTGATCTCAGTCAGTGACTTCTTGCCGAGATTCGGCGTTTTCAGCAGCTCGACCTCGGTCTTCTGCACCAGATCGCCGATGTAGTAGATACTCTCGGCTTTCAGGCAGTTGGCCGAACGCACCGTGAGCTCCAGATCATCGATCGGACGCAACAGCAGCGGGTCGAAGCCGCTCTTCTCCGCCTTGTCGGTGGCGCTTTCACGACGCGAGAAGTCGCCGAACACGGACAGCTGGTCGTTGATGATCTCGGCGGCCTTGCGCACGGCGTCTTCCGCGCCGATGGTGCCATTGGTCTCGATGTCGAGGATCAACTTGTCAAGATTGGTGCGCTGCTCGACGCGCGCCGCATCCACTTCATAAGCCACGCGCAGCACCGGTGCGAATGAGGCATCCAGCTGCAGACGGCCGATCGGACGCGTTTCGTCATCGGGGTGCTGGCGCGTGCTGGCCGGCTGGTAGCCGACGCCGCGACGCACCTTCAGGCGCATATTGAGCACAACATCCTTGGTCAGGTGGCAGATCACATGCTCGGGATTGATGATTTCCACCGAGTGGTCGACCACGATGTCGCCGGCCGTGACCACACCTTTACCCTTCTTGGACAGGGTCAGGGTGACTTCATCACCCGAATGCTGCCGAATCGCCACGTCCTTGAGGTTCAGCAGAACTTCGATCACGTCCTCCTGCAGGCCTTCCAGGGTGGTGTACTCGTGCAGCACGCCATCGATTTCCACTTCGACGATGGCACTGCCAGGGATCGAGGAGAGCAGCACGCGACGCAGCGCGTTGCCCAGGGTATGGCCGAAGCCACGCTCGAGCGGCTCGACCACCACTTTGGCGCGGTTGGCTCCGAGCTGTTCGACGCTGAGGCCCCGAGGCCGCAGCACACTAGTTGACGAAACTGCCATGCAGAGCTCCGGTAATTACTTCGAGTAAAGCTCGACGATCAGTGCTTCATTGATATCGGACGGCAGATCACCGCGATCCGGCACCGACTTGAACGTACCTTCAAATTTCTTGGCATCGACCTCGACCCAGATCGGGCGCAGGTCCATGGTGTCGAACACGGTCGCCGCTTCCTGCACGCGTAGCTGAGTGCGGGCGCGCTCGGTCAGCGCGATCGCATCGCCCGGGCGAACCTGGAACGAGGGGATGTTGACCTTCTTGCCGTTCACCAGGATCGCCTTGTGGGCGACCAGCTGACGCGCCTGGGCGCGGGTGACCGCAAAGCCCATGCGATAGACAACGTTGTCCAGGCGGCTCTCGAGCAGACGCAGCAGGTTCTCACCGGTGTTGCCCTTGAGGGTCGACGCCTTGGTGTAGTAGTTGCTGAACTGGCGCTCAAGCACGCCGTAGATGCGCTTGACCTTCTGCTTTTCACGCAGCTGCACGGCATAGTCCGACATGCGCATACGCTTGTTGGCGCCATGCTGGCCCGGCTTGTTTTCCAGCTTGCACTTTGAATCCAGCGCGCGCGCCGGGCTCTTCAGGCTGAGATCTGCACCTTCGCGACGGGCGAGTTTGCAGGTAGCTCCACGATAACGTGCCATGGTTAATTCTCTTTAGAAGTCCGGCCAGGGATGGCCGGTTTTCGATTTCCGCGATCAGGGTGATCGCGGGAACCAAACCTTAGACTCGACGCTTCTTGGGGGGACGGCAGCCGTTATGCGGAATCGGCGTGACGTCGATGATGTTGAGCACCTTGTAGCCCAGCGCGTTCAGCGAGCGCACCGCCGACTCGCGGCCCGGCCCGGGGCCCTTGATGCGCACTTCCACCGTCTTCACGCCGTACTCGCCAGCCGCGCGACCGGCCTTTTCGGCAGCCACCTGGGCCGCGAACGGGGTGGACTTGCGCGAGCCGCGAAAACCCGCACCGCCGGCGGTAGCCCACGACAAGGCATTCCCCTGACGATCGGTGATGGTGACGATGGTGTTGTTGAAGGAGGCCTGCACGTGGGCCACGGCATCCGTGACAACGCGCTTGATCTTCTTCTTGGTCTTGACCGGCTTAGCCATGATTTTGGAGGCTCTTGTTTAGCAATGCGGCCACGGATGGCTGCTTTCTGATCTTCGCGATCGAGAACGATCGCACTGATGGAATCACTTCTTGATCGCGCGACGGGGACCCTTGCGTGTGCGCGCGTTGGTGCGCGTACGCTGACCGCGCACCGGCAGGCCGCGGCGATGACGCAGGCCGCGATAGCAACCCAGATCCATCAGGCGCTTGATCGCGATACCCACTTCACGGCGCAGATCACCCTCCACGGTGTACTTGGCGACCTCGTGGCGAATCTTCTCGACCTCGCCCTCGCTGAGCGACTTGATCTGTGTGGTGGGAACCACTCCAGCAGCCGCACACACTTTCCTGGCACGACTGCGGCCGATGCCAAAGATACTTTGCAGACCGACCCAGACATGCTTCTGGACCGGCAAATTGACACCCGCGATGCGCGCCATGATGTACTTTCTCCGATGCGTTTCTTGCGCGGTAAACGCGCAATTCTAACTTGAATTACCCTGACTGGAAAGCCCTGCGACACCGCGGTGTCGCCACTTCCCGACTATGCCAACCCTCTCGCA
>JAJXTX010000105.1 GCA_021783385.1 Pseudomonadota bacterium | reverse complement strand
AGCTGACCATCGCACAACAGGTTGACGAAGCGGGTGCTTTGTTCACGCAACTGCGTGCCCGCCTCATTCAGGGCGGCGTTGGCGGGCCGGTCCTGGTGCAGCGCAGTCAAGCGGGTGATGGTGCGGTCCAGTGCATGGGTATCGAACCAGCGCCGGTCCAGCGCGCCCGGTTCCAGCAAGGCAAGCTCCATCGCCTGGCGCAGGCTCAACGCCGCCTCGCGCACGCTCAGGCTGAGGCTGGCCGGGTCGTTGCCGGTCTCGCTCTCCAGCCAGTCCAGTCCCAGCCGGTGCGCCAGCAGTGCGGCGCGGTGGAGTGCCTCGGCCTGCCGGCGGGTTTCGGTGCCGCGTCGTTGCAGCGCGCCGAGCGCGGCCTGGGTCGCGGTGGCACGGGCATGCTGCACGTCGTGACTCTGCTGCAGGCTGGCGATTCGACCGCTGGCCACCTGCAGGGCTTCGTCACCCTGGCGCAGCGTGGTGCCGGCCACGCCGACGCCGGTCTGGGCGCGCTCCAGCTGGCGCAGGCTGTGCTGCACATCGCCATCCAGTTGCAGCGAAAAATCGCCGATCGAGCCGGTGACGGTTTCGATTTCGGTGGTGGCGAGCGTGGTTTTTTCGGCCAGCTGCTTGACTTCGTCGGCGACCACGGCAAAGCCGCGGCCAGCCTCGCCGGCGCGCGCCGCCTCGATCGCCGCATTCAACGCCACCAGATTGGTCTGATGGGCGATTTCCTGGACGACGCCGGTGAGCTTGCGGATTTGCGCGACCTGTTCGGCCAGTTTGCTCTGGTTGCGGTTCATCGCCGAGAGTGCGCTGCGCAGCAGCCGCAGCTGGCCGTCCAGTTCGCTGACACTGCCTACGCCGGCGGTGCCCGCCTGACCGGCCTGGGCCAGGTCGGCACCCGCCTGCCGCAATGCCGTCGAGATCCCGGCGCTGCCTTCCGTCAAACGATCGACGCTGCTGCGGCCCTCGATGGTGGCCTGGTCGAGGGCGGCCTGTTCGCGTGACAGCTGCTGGACGGCGCCCAGAACCAGGCTTTGCTGCTCCATGGTTTGCAGCGCCACGGCTGCGGGCGGTCGCCCGGCGACGCAGTCGAGCAACGGCGCGAGCGCGCGTGCGGCGCGGGGGTATTTGTGTCTGAGCAAGGCGACCTGCGCGTCGTTGCCGTCGGCAGCGGCCCGCACCAGGGCGGCCAGATGCTGGTTCCAGATCAAGCTCATGGGGCAGGCGTCACCTTGGTGATAGCGCGGAATGCAAGTCAGTGCATCGTCAAAAATGTTTGAAACTTGAGCAAGCAAGTCGCATGCCACGGATTCTGGCGGCGGCACGTGCGGGATCGCTCAAGTGCGCCGCATGCCGGCCGATACGCCCTGCACCACAGCCGCTGCGGCGGTATCGCATTCCAAGGAACCTGCATGGGCGGCACGCTGCTGGACAGGGTCGAACGGCACACCCGGCTGGCCGGGCACAATCGCGTGGCAATGCTGTTGTTCCGCCTGGGCGACGCGCAGCTGTTCGGCATCAACGTGTTCAAGGTGCGCGAGGTGATGCGGCGTCCACCACTGGAGCGCCTGCCCGGCGTGCATTCCCTGCTGGCGGGCAGCTGCAATTTCCGTGGCCAGACCATCCCGGTGATCGACCTGGCCGAGGCGCTCGGCTATGCGCCGCTGCGCGAGGTGGACTCGGCGCATCTGATGGTCACCGAATTCAGTCGTTCGGTGCAGGGGTTTCTGGTCGCGGACCTGCAGTACATGGTGCATTGCGAGGGTGACTCGCTGGTGGCGCCAGCCAGCGCGCTGGGCTTTGGCGCGCGGGTGAACGCGGTTACCCGCATCCAGGGCGAGCTGCTGGCGGTGGTCGATGTGGAGCATGTGCTGGCCAGCATCGATGCGGCACCGGCCGAGTTGTCGATCGAGATGCGCCGGACTGCCGATGCCCGCATACCGCAGACGCGGCGGATACTGGTGGTGGACGACTCGCTGATTGCACGGCGCCAGCTGGTGGGCCTGTTCAAGCAGATGAATATCGAGTGTGTGGTGGTCCAGGATGGCCGCGAGGCGCTCGAGCGCCTGCTGGCGTTGGCTGAGGCGGGGCCGGACGAGGGGGTTGCGCTGGTGGTCTCGGATATCGAGATGCCGCGCCTGGACGGCTATGCGCTGACGCGCGCCATCCGCGAGGCGCCGACGTTGCGCGGAATGAAGGTCGTTCTGCACAGCTCGCTCAGCGGCATCTTCAACGAGGCGATGGTCAGGGAGGTCAAGGCCGATCGTTTCATCGCCAAGTTCCAGCCGGATCTGCTGGCGCAGGCGGTGCTGGATCTGTTGCCGGAAGTCACGGAAACGTCAACCGGCTGAGTGGCGTCAACAATCCGTCTTCCTCGCGCCGGCCAGCCCTTGGGCGGCCGGAAGCCGTGGCGTCAGCCCAGCTGCAGCAAGGGTTCTGGCCAGGTGGCATGCAATTTGCCACGAGCTTCGTGCGGCGACTGCCACGCGGAGTGAAAGCGATGAGTCTGACCCCTGACAATCTTTTCGGCATCCATACCCAGGCGCTGGCGTTGTGGCAGCGCCGCAGCGAGGTGCTGGCCAGCAACCTGGCCAATGCCGATACGCCCGGATATCTGGCGCGCGATGTGGATTTCCGCAAGGCGCTGGCGGCGGCGGGCGGTACTTCGGGCAGTTTGCCGATGCAAACGGATGCCTCCGGCCAGATCGGCGGCGCTACCGCGCCATCGGATGCACCGCTTGCCTATCGCGTGCCGAGCCAGCCGAGCATGGACGGCAACACCGTCGATGAGCAGGTCGAGCAGGCCGATTTTGCCGCCAACGGCGTGCACTACCAGGCCAGCCTGTCCTTCATCACCGCGCAGATCCGCATGTTGCGTGACGCGATCACCGGAGGCCAGGCCTGATGTCAATGTTCTCGATTTTCAACGTGGCCGGCTCCGGCATGGCCGCCCAGTCGCTGCGGTTGAATACGGTCGCCAGCAATCTGGCCAATGCCGACAGCGTCGCCAGTACGGCCGCGGCGGCCTATCGCGCGCGCGAACCGCTGTTTGCCGCGACGCAGCCGCAGAGTGGCAGCAGTGCTGATGCTGCGGGTGCCGGCGTGCAGGTGCTCGGCGTCACCGAAAGCCAGGCCGCCATCCCGAGCCGCTACGAGCCCGGCAATCCGCTGGCCGATGCCAACGGTTACGTCTACGCCAGCAACGTCAATCCGGTGGACGAACTGGTCAACATGATTTCCGCCTCGCGTTCGTATCAGAACAACGTCGAGGTGATGAACACCACCAAGCAGTTGATGGTGAAGACCCTCGATATCGGCAAGTGACGGAGCGGAGCGCAGCATGAGCATCATCAATACCAGCAATACGGTGCCGGCCGTTGGCTCACCGGCGACAAGTCCCGCCGTCAGCTCGGCGGCTGCCACCAGCATGTCGCAGAGCGACTTCCTGAAGCTGATGACGACCCAATTGCAGTCACAGGACCCGACGCATCCGGTCGACAACTCGCAGTTCGTTTCCCAGATGGCCCAGTTCAGCCAGCTGTCGGCCACGCAGAACCTGCTCACGTCGGTGAATGGATTGAGCGGCACGCTCAGTGGTTCGCTGCAGACCTCGCAAATGCTCGGTTCGTCGAATCTGGTCAATCGCCAGGTGATCGTGCCCTCGCCGATAGTCAGTTACACGGGCAGCAGCGTGACCGGCGCCGTCAATGTCGGCACTCCGGGCAATGTCAGCGTGAGCATCCTCGACGCCACCGGCAAGGCGGTGCGCACGATTCATCTGGGTAATCAGAACAGTGGCCTGGCCCAGTTCACCTGGGACGGCAAGGACGACAACGGCAACCCGGTGGCGCAAGGCACCTACGGCATGGCGGCGAGCAGCAATGGCAACGCCCTGAATACGTATGCCGCCGGCACCGTGACGGCTGTCGGGTATGGCGGCAGCAGCGTGGGTACGTACCTGCAGGTGTCTGGCGTGGGTGGCGTCCCGCTGAATCAGGTGGCGCAGATTCTCTGATCCACGGGTTCCACCCTTTCACACATTCGAGGAACACATCATGGCTTTGAATACGGCACTCAGCGGAATCAATGCGGCGCAATCCGACCTCAACGTCATCTCGAACAATATCGCGAACGCCAACACGACCGGCTTCAAGGGGTCGCGTGCCGAGTTCGCGGATATTTTCGCGGTCACCGGGCTCAATCTGAACTCCACAGCCACTGGCAGCGGCACGCGCCTGGAAACTGTAGCCCAGCAGTTTGGCCAGGGCAGCATTGCAACCACTGGCAACAGTCTGGATCTGGCGCTCAGCGGCAACGGCTTTTTCACCATCAACGACGGCAATGGCATCAGCTATACGCGCGCCGGCAATTTTCAGACCGACGCCAACAACAATGTGGTGACTCCCAGCGGTGCCAAGCTGCAGGTCTATCCGCCCAACGGCATTGGTGGCTTCGATACCAGCACACTGACCAACTTGCAGCTCGTGAGTGCGCAGAGCAATGCCACCGCCACCTCGCTGGTGACCATGACATCGAACCTGCCGGCGAGCGCGTCCGTGCCGGCCAACCCGTTCAGCACGACCGATGCGACCAGCTACAACGCGGCCACGCCGGTGACTGTCTATGATTCCCAGGGCGGTTCGCACCAGGGCACGGTGTACTACGTCAAGACCGGAATCAATGCCTGGAACGCCAACCTGTACGTGGATGGCAACAGCGCCGGTACCCAGGCGATGACCTTCAACACCTCCGGCAATCTCGCTACGCCGGCCGGCGGCAACCTGGTCTTTACCCCGGTCAATCTGGGCAATGGTTCGAATCCGTTGGCGCTGACCGTCAACATGACCAACACGACCCAGTTCGGAACTTCCTACTCAGCCGGTGCGATTACCCAGAATGGCTTTGCGGCAGGCACCTTCACCTCGATCGACATCGACAGCAAGGGTGTGGTGACGGCGAACTACTCGAACAACCAGAGCACCAAGGTCGGCCAGCTTGCGCTGGCCAACTTTGCCAATCTGCAGGGACTGCGTCAGCTCGGCAACACCAACTGGGCGGCGAGCGGCGATTCCGGCGCGGCGGTGATGGGCACGGCGGGCAGCGGCCAGTTCGGCAGCGTGCAGTCCGGTGCGCTGGAGAGCTCCAATACATCCGATACCACGGCGCAGCTGGTCAGCATGATCCAGGCGCAGCGCAACTACCAGGCGAATGCCCAGGTGCTCGGCACCGACAACGTGCTGGCTTCCACGCTGTTCACCGCGGTCTCCAGGTAATTCGCCGTCATGGATCATTCCCTCTATGTGGCAATGACCGGGGCAACGCAGATCATGCTTGCCCAGAATGCGGTCAGCAACAATCTGGCCAATGCCTCCACGGTCGGCTTCAAGAGTGAAATGACGGCCTTCCAGAGCCTGCCGGTGCAGGGCAGCGGTCTGGCTACCCGGATCAATGCCGTGGCCCAGGGACTCGGCCAGGATCTGACGCAGGGCGCAACCAGGAGCACCGGTCGTTCGCTCGATGTGGCGCTGAAAGGCAGTGGCTGGATCGCCGTGCAGGCGCCCGATGGCTCGGAGGGCTATACGCGCGCCGGCGATCTGCAGCTGACGGCAGACGGCCAGTTGACTGATGCCGCCGGCAATCCGGTCTTGGGCAGCGCCGGTCCGATCAACCTGGCCGACAGTGCGAAGATCAGCATCGGCGACGACGGCACGATATCCACCGTGCCGCTCGGCTCCACGCCCAATTCAGTGGCGACGGTGGATCGCATCCGGCTGGTCAATCCCGATCCGGCGCAGCTGACGCAGGGCGGCGATGGACTGATGCACATGGCCAATGGCGGCCAGGCTGCGATCGACCCCAACGTGCGCCTCACTGCAGGCGCGCTGGAAAGCAGCAATGTCAATGTGTCGGGCGAGCTGGTGAAGATGATCGCCCTGTCGCGGCAGTACGACATGCAGATCAAGTCGATCAAGAGTGGCGAGGACAACGCCGCTGCCGCCGCCAAACTTCTGCAGCTGGGCTGATCTGCGGCTGACTCAATTCTCTGGAGTGACTCATGCTTTCTTCCCTTTGGATCGCCAAGACCGGCCTCGATGCGCAGCAGACGCGCATGGACGTCATATCCAACAACCTGGCCAATGCGAACACGACCGGCTTCAAGAGCTCGCGTGCGTCGTTTCAGGACCTGGTTTATCAGAACAAGGGCCAGCCCGGAGGCCAGACCACCGAGCAGACCCAATCGCCATCGGGACTGATGGTGGGCACCGGCGTGCGTGTGGTCGGCACCGAAAAGCTGTTTACCCAGGGCAACATCACGCAGACCGGCAACTCGCTGGACGTGGCGATCCAGGGCAGCGGGTTCCTGCAGGTGAGCATGCCCGACGGCACCATTGCCTATACCCGCGACGGCTCGCTGCAGACCGACGCCAACGGCCAGCTGGTGACCGCCGATGGCTATGCGATTTCGCCGGCCATCACCCTGCCGAGCAATGTGCAGAGCATCACCATCGGCACTGACGGCACGGTATCGGCGACGACCGCCGGTTCGGCCACGGCGGTGCAGGTCGGTTCACTGCAGCTGGCGAACTTCGTCAATCCCGCCGGTTTGCAGTCGCAGGGCGGCAACCTCTACGTGGAAACCGCGTCCAGCGGCTCGCCGCAAACCGGGCAGCCGGGGCTGAGTGGCATGGGCACGCTGCTGCAGGGGTCGCTCGAGTCCTCCAACGTCAACGTGGTGGAGGAGATGGTGAACATGATCGAGACGCAGCGTACCTACGAGATGAATTCCAAGGCGGTCAGCAGCGCTGACCAGATGCTGCAGGATCTGACGAACAAGATGTGAGTATCACCATGTCATCGAGCAACCCCATCCTGCGCGGTATCGTCACGACCGGCTTGCTGCTGCTCACCGGCTGCGTCATGCAACCGGTGCGCCACGACTCGCAGTGGGCGGCCACCGCGCCGATGCAGCAGGAGCAGGCACCGCCGGCCGACGGTTCGATCTATCACGATGCGCAGAGCATGGAGTTGTTCACCGACCCGCGTGCACACCGGGTCGGCGACATCCTCACCATCATCCTGATGGAGAGCACCCAGGCCAGCAAGAAGGCCACCACCACCACCAGCAAGGCCGACAGCGTGGCGATTGCGGCGCCGACCATCCTGGGGCAGGCGGCTACCCTCGGCGGCAAGCCGGCCAGCATCGGTCTGAATGGCAAGAATGCGTTTGCCGGTGCCGGTTCCAGCAGCCAGAGCAACCAGCTCACCGGCCAGATCACGGTCACGGTGTCGAGGCGTCTGTCCAACGGCAACCTGATGGTGCGCGGCGAAAAGTGGCTGACGATCAACCAGGGCCAGGAGCTGGTGCGCATCGCCGGCATCGTGCGTCCGCAGGATATCGGCCAGGACAACACGGTCGCCTCGACGCGCGTGGCCGATGCGCGGATCAGCTACACCGGGCGCGGATCGCTCGCCGATGCCAACAGCCAGGGCTGGCTGGCGCGCTTTTTCAATTCCAAATGGATGCCGTTCTGATGAAACCACGCCGCAAGACGGAACCGTTCCCGCACGCGCGCGCGGCCGGGAGCAAGCAGGTCGCGAGCACCGATCATCCTGGTGCGGCGTCCCCACCGGTGCGCGTCCCGGTCGAACGCGACGTCGGTGCCGCGCGGCGCGCGGAAGTGCGTGAGGCCTTGTCGCGCTGGCGCTCGGCCACCGTGGGCATGCTGGCATGCCTGATGGTGGCGCTGGCTGCCCCCGCGCATGCCGACAAGATCCGCGATCTGGTCTCGGTCGGCGGTGTGCGCAGCAACCAGCTGATCGGCTACGGCCTGGTGGTGGGCCTGGACGGCAGCGGCGATCAGACCACGCAGACCCCCTTCACCACGCAAAGCCTGGAAAACATGTTGCAGCAGTTCGGCATCACGGTGCCGGCCAATGCGCGCCCGCAGCTGAAAAACGCGGCGGCGGTGATCATCACCGCCAATCTGCCGCCATTTGCCAAGCCCGGCCAGAACATCGACGTCACCGTGGCCTCGATCGGCAATGCCAAGAGCCTGCGCGGCGGGCAGTTGCTGATGTCGCCGCTGCGCGGTGCCGACGGCAATGTGTACGCGATCGCGCAGGGCAGCGTGGTGATCGGAGGCGCCAGCGCGCAGGGCAAGAGCGGCTCCAGCGTGCAGATCAACATCACCGACAGCGGACGCATTCCCAATGGCGCTTCGGTCGAACGCAGCGTCCCGTCGTCGTTCGGCAACAGCGGCAACCTGATGCTCAATCTGGATACACCGGATTTCACCACGGCCGCGCGCATCGCGCAGGCCGTCAATCGCGTTTACGGCGCTGGTACGGCAACTGCCGTGGATGGCGGTTCGGTGTCGGTGCGCGGGCCGCAGGACGCGTCACAGAAGGTTGCCTGGCTCGGTGCCATCCAGAGCCTGGATGTCGATCCCGGCAGCCCGCCGGCGCGCGTGGTGATCAATTCGCGTACCGGCACGGTGGTGATCGGCTCGGACGTGCGGGTGAGTGCCGCCGCCGTCGCGCACGGCGGCATCGAAGTGACCATCAGCGAACAACCGCTGGTCAGCCAGCCGGGTCCGTTCAGTGGCGGCAAGACGGCGGTGGTGCCGAGCAGCAACGTCCAGATCAGCGAGGGCAGCGGGCACATGTTCAAGTTCGGCCCGGGTG
>JAJXTX010000104.1:2733-8690 GCA_021783385.1 Pseudomonadota bacterium | reverse complement strand
ACCCGCTACAGCACGAAGTAATCATCTACCGCACACCCACCTTGCCGATCCAGCAGCCGCGGATCGAACGGCTGGCGCTGGGCGCGCTGGTACAGGCGGATATCGGCATGGCCGACACGGTGGTGATGCCGCCGGCGCGCGCCATGCGGGTGGATCATGCGATGAGGGAGAGGCTGGATGTGCTGGACAGAGCGGCGTCTGCTGCCATTCGCGATGTTGGGTGACACATCTGACGGATAGTTTGGGTAGGTATGCCGAAACAGGCCTGATCCAGACAAGGCGCTGCCTTGCCTTCGATTGGGGCGCGCAGAGGTGAGATCCAGTGTGCGAGAATCGCGGGTAGTGCAGGTTGCACCTTGGCTGCGAGTGGATGCCGGCGCAAGGTTCAGGCCTTGCATCCGACATGATGGGGAGACAAATTCAACAGCGCGCCGGGTCGTTGCCTTGACCACGGCTTTTATTGAAACAACCAACTGTCGGGGGGCAGGCAATGACAGACGTCATCGATTTTCTGGAACGGATGGGACAGGACGCGCATTTGCGTCATGGATCGCAGGACGAAGTGGAGCTGGCGCTGGCCAGTGCAGAGATCGCTCCGGAGTTGCGGGTTGCGATCCTTGCCAGGGATGAACAGGGTTTGCAGGCGTTGCTGGGGCAGGATCCCTTTTGCTGCCTGATCAGCCCTGCCACGCCAGACGAGGATGAGGACGATGAGCAGGACGATGAGCAAAAGCAGTGCGACGGCAGCTGCAAAGAGGACAAGGAAGCCAACAAAGACCAGAGCCGGGACGGTGATTAGAGACCAGACATCCCGATTTTCCGCTACCGCGCCTGCAGTCACTGGCTAGATGATGGGCCAGGTGAGCAGATACGGGTCGGTGCTCGCATGCTGCGCGCTTCTGCTTTTATTCGGCGCAGGCGCAGGCGCAGTTGCTGCGCCTGCGCCCGTGTCCAAGGACCCTGCGCAGTTGCTGAGCCAAGCTGAAGACGTCGAGCCTTCCAATCACGCCGAGTTCAACGAGCTCATGCGTCGACTCGACCAGGTCGCGATGAGGCTCTCACCGCGACAGAAGTTGCATCTGCGCTACCTCCAAGCCCGGCGGGTCGCCTTTGCGGGCAACTACGCCGCCGCGCTGCCGTCGTTGACTGCGATCGCTGATCAAACGGTGGATCCCGTTCTCGCGTTTCGCGCCAGCGCCAACGTGATCGATCTGTTGGTGGCTGAATCCCGCTATGAGGAAGCCTTTGTCAGGCTGAATCCGTTGCTGGAGCAGCTGCCTAAAATGAAGGAATACGATGTTCGCATTCAAGGTCTCACTGCTACGGCGCAGTTGTACAGCGAGGCTGGCCAATACGACACGTCCATTCGTTATGCCGATGAACTGATCAAGGAAAGCACGGACGCCCAAAGTGCATGCAAGGGCTGGTTTTTGAAGTTCGATGCGCTGTTTCAAAGTGGCACGGTACAACTGCCCGCTGATCAGCTTCGTAAGGGCACGGAAGCATGCGAAAAGGCAGGTGACACACTGTTCGCTCTCAGTTTTCAGCACTTGCTGGCGAGTTTCGACATGCGGCAGGGTCGCCTTGGGTCAGCATTCCGCTTGCTGCAGGCGAACTACCCCAAGGTTCTGCGGGCAGGCTTTCCGCCCCAGATTTCCGAGCTCGAGGCTACGCTGGCCGAGGTTTACTGGAAGGGGGGCGATCTCGCCTTGGCAACGAAATTTGCCCATCGCGCCCTGGCGAGCAATGCCGACAGGCCGTATTCGGAGTCGACGGCCAACGCCTATCAAGTGCTTTCCGAAGTCGACAAGAAAACGGGCGACAGCGAGGGCGCCCTGGCAAACCTTGAAAAATACGTCATTGCCCACGACGGCTACGAGAGTCGGCGAAGCGCGAAGGTACTCGCCTATCAAATCGTCAGGCAGCAGGTGCTGGCGAAGAAGCTGCAGATCGACAGGCTGGACAAGCAGAACCGCGTCCTGCAGCTGCAGCGGGCGCTGGACAAGAAGGCGATCGAGACCACCCGGCTGTACCTGATCCTGCTGCTCACGGTGCTGGCGTTCATCGCCTTCGTGGCCGTTCGGATCAAGCGCTCGCAGCTGCGCTTCATGCGCATGGCGCGCCGCGACGGCCTGACCGGGCTGTTCAACCGGCAGCATTTTCTCGACGAGGCCCAGCGCCAGCTTCAGTACTGCCGGAAATCCGCGCGCGATGCCTGCCTGGTGCTGATCGACCTCGACCATTTCAAGAACATCAACGACACCCACGGCCACGTGGTCGGCGACGAGGTGCTGAAGCGTGCAGTGGTGGCGTGCCAGGCGCACCTGCGCTCCACCGACGTCTTCGGCCGCCTCGGCGGCGAGGAGTTCGGCATCCTGCTGCCGGAGTGCTCGCTGGAGCGGGTCAGCGAGCGGGTCGAGCAGCTGCGCCTGGCGATCGCGGAGATTCCCGCCGCTGACGCCCTGTGCGTGCCGGTGTCCGCCAGCTTCGGCGTGGCGACGACGGTTTTCTCGGGCTACGAACTGCGCCAGCTGCTGATCCACGCCGACGATGCGCTTTACCAGGCGAAGAACTCGGGCCGCAACCGCGCCGTCGTCTTCGACGACGCGGACCTCCTGCGCCAGGCGGGCATGCGCAAATCCCGCGTGGGCACGCCGATGGCCGAGCCGACGGCCTGATCGCTGCGCCACGCCACCCGCGCGCCTCGCCAGCGCCGGCTTTCGTGGACAGCAGCGGAGCCACGCGCTAAAAAGGCGGCTTCCCCCCGCTGCCGGAGCTGTCCGATGCGCGTCCCGATGTTGCTTTCCCTGCTGGCCCTGGGCGTGGCCACCGGCCCGCTGCTGGCGGCCACACCGCCGTCGGCCGCGTCACCCGCCGGAGCGACCGCTTCGGTGGCGCTGGCGCCGCAGATCAACGCCGCCGATTTCGCGACGTTCGACAAGACGCTCAGCTCCGATGCGTTCGGCGGGCGCAAGCCCGGCACGCTGGGCGAGCAGCGCACCACCGCGTGGCTGGTGGCGCAGTTCAAGCGCATGGGCCTGCAGCCCGGCAACCACGGCTCGTGGTTCCAGACCGTGCCGGCCGATTCGATCACCCTGCTCAACCCCGACGTGCAGCTGCACATCGACGTGCACGGCAAGGACACCCGTTTCGCCTATCGCACCGACATGATGGTCGAGACGCTGCAGGCCAAACCCGTGGTGGACCTGAAGCATTCGCCGGTGGTGTTCCTGGGCTACGGCGCCGATGCGCCGACCTGGCACTGGAACGACTACAAGAACATCGACGTGAAGGGCAAGACGGTGATCCTGCTGGTCAACGATCCCGGCTTTGCCACCGGCGATCCCAAGTTGTTCCAGGGCCGCACGATGACCTATTACGGCCGCTGGACCTACAAGTACGCCGAGGCGGCGCTGAAGGGCGCCGCCGCCTGCTTCATCGTGCACACCAGCGATGCCGCGGCCGGCTATCCGTGGAGCGTGATCCAGAACAGCGGCAGCGGCCCGCAGCTGAGTCTGCCCACCCGCGTCGATCCGTCGCCGCGGCTGCCGGTGGCCGGCTGGCTGACCCACGCCGCCGCCACGCGCCTGTTCGCCGCCGCCGGCCTCGACTTCGACCAGCTGGCGAAGGACGCGGCGAAGCGCGGCTTCAAGCCGGTGCCGCTGCAGGCGACCGCCTCGCTGACCCTGCACAACCGCATCGGCCACATCGAATCGCACAACGTGCTGGCGATGGTGAAGGGCAGCGTCAAGCCCGACGAGGCGGTGATCTTCACCGCGCACTGGGATCATCTGGGCACCGACCCCTCGCTGAAAGGGCACCAGGTCTACAGCGGCGCGATCGACAACGGCACCGGCCTGAGCATGCTGCTGGAGATCGCCGACGCCTTCGCCCACCAGAAGACCCCGCCGCAGCGCAGCGTGCTGTTCTTCATGCCCACGCTGGAGGAATCGGGCCTGCTCGGCTCGCAGTACTACGCGGCCAAGCCGGTGTTCGCGCTGGACAAGACGGTGGCCGACATCGCGGTGGATGCGCTGCCGATCATCGGCCCCGCGCACGACATGACGGTGATCGGCAAGGGCCAGTCGCAGCTGGAGGACATGCTGGCCGACGTGCTGAAGACGCAGGGGCGGGTGATTTCGCCGGAGGCCACGCCGGAGAACGGCTTCTACTTCCGCTCCGATCACTTCAACTTCGCCAAGGCCGGCGTGCCGGCGATGCTGGCCAGCTCGGGCCTCGACCTGATCGACGGTGGCAGGGCTGCCGGTGAAAAGGCCGCCGAGGATTACACGGCGCACCGCTACCACACGCCGAACGATGTGTTCAATCCGGCGTGGGACTACCGCGGCATCCTCGAGGACACCCAGGCGCTGTACGAGCTGGGCCAGAAACTGAGCCACACCGGCGTCTGGCCGCAGTGGTACCCCGACAGCCCGTTCCGCGCCGCGCGCGAAAAGATGATGGCGCCTGCCGGAGCCGGCAAGCCCTGACGCCCGCCGCGCACCGACCTTCTTCCTCTCCCCGCTGGGCATCAGTCCCCTTCTTGGGAGAGAGGATCGAGGTGAGGGGCGGGTGCTCGGCGGGTCTTCCTCCTCTCCCCGCTGGGGAGAGGATCGAGGTGAGGGGCGGGTGCTCGCGGGGATGCTGATCAGAATGCTTGCTTCGATGCGGGTGATCGGCAAGCCCGACCCCTCACCCCAGCCCTCTCCCCGCAGGGGAGAGGGGGTGACCTCGCGCGCTGCGCATCCTCCTCTGCGGGGCGCGGGGAAGCTTGACCCTCAGCTGTGCCCGGCTATCGCGTGCGGCACGTAGGGGTGTTCCAGCGTGGCGATTTCGTCGGGGCTGAGCTGCAGTTCGAGGGCGGCCACGGCGTCGAGCAGGTGCTGCGGTTTCGAGGCGCCCACGATCGGTGCAGTGACGGTCGGCTGCTGCGCCACCCAGGCCAGCGCCACCTGCGCCCGCGGTACGCCGCGGGCCGCGGCGATGGCGGCCACCGCCTCCACCACGCGGCGGTCGGCCTCGGGCGCGGTGTAGAGGGTCTTGCCGAACGCGTCGCTGGCCAGCCGCTCGCTGGCGGCGTTCCAGTCGCGGGTCAGTCGGCCGCGCGCCAGCGGGCTCCACGGGATCACGCCGATGCCCTGGTCGGCGCACAGCGGCAGCATCTCGCGCTCTTCCTCGCGGTACAGCAGGTTGTAGTGGTTCTGCATGGTGGCGAAGCGGGTCCAGCCGTGGCGCTCGGCCAGGTATAGCGCCTTGCTGAACTGCCACGCGTACATCGACGAGGCGCCGAGGTAGCGCGCCTTGCCGGCCTTCACCACGTCGTGCAGCGCCTCCAGCGTTTCCTCGATCGGCGTGTGCGGGTCCCAGCGGTGGATCTGGTACAGGTCGACGTAGTCGGTGCCGAGCCGGCGCAGGCTGTGGTCGATCTCGCTCATGATCGCCTTGCGCGACAGGCCCATGCTGTTCGGCCCGGCGTGCATGCGCCCGTGCACCTTGGTGGCCAGCACGATGCGGTCGCGCTGGCCGAAATCCTTCAGCGCGCGGCCGACGATTTCCTCCGAGGTGCCGTCGGAATACACGTTGGCGGTGTCGAGGAAATTGATGCCCAGATCCAGCGCCCGCCGGATCAGCGGCCGGCTGGTGGCCTCGTCCAGCGTCCACGGGTGGTTGCCGCGCTCGGCCACGCCGTAGGTCATGCAGCCGAGACAGAGGCGCGATACGTCCAGTCCGGTGCGGCCGAGTTTCACGTAGTCCATGGTCGTCTCCGATGCTTGGCGTTCAGGGCTTGCTGCCGTGGTCGAGCGTATTGAAATGCAGGATCGCGTTGAATACCAGCGGGTAGCTGCCGATGGTTTCGCCGCGCCAGATCGGGTTGCCGGCGAACAGCAGCACGTGGCCCTTGCCGTAGCGCGCGTCGACCACGGCGGCACGCTGGGCCATTTCGTCGCCGCCATCGA
>JAJXTX010000104.1:0-2633 GCA_021783385.1 Pseudomonadota bacterium | reverse complement strand
ACCAGCGGGTAGCTGCCGATGGTTTCGCCGCGCCAGATCGGGTTGCCGGCGAACAGCAGCACGTGGCCCTTGCCGTAGCGCGCGTCGACCACGGCGGCACGCTGGGCCATTTCGTCGCCGCCATCGAGCAGGCCGGCGAGCAGCAGATGATCGGCGCCGGCGAAGCGCAGGATCACCTGCGGGCGCTGGTCTTCGGGGATCACCCACGGGTTGTTGCGCATCTGCTCGGCGTTCAGCGGCAGCGCCTGCCACGGCTTGGCGCGCGGCAGCGCCGGCGGCGCCACGAAGGGCCGCGCCTCGGGCGAGTCCATGTCGTGCGGGCCGCCGCGTCCGGTCGGGCGCTGGAAGTCCATCGCGTTGGGCAGGCCCTGGCTGCCGGTGACCAGGTTGGAGACGGTGAAGGACTGGCCGGTGGCGCTGTACAGGGCCAGGTTGTCGCTGGCGTAGCCGCTGGCGATCGGGCTCTGGCGATCGACGAAGCGCGCCTGCAGCACGCTGCCGACCACTTTCAGCTTGCTGGTGGGCGTGACGAACACGCCTGGTGCCATGCCCTCGTCGATGGCGAATTTGGCGGTGTCCTCGGCGGTGATCAGCAGGCCGCCGCTGCGCACGAACTGGCGCAGGTGGCCCAGGCCGCTGGAGCCGAGCCCGGGGCGGATGTCGTCGGTGTTGTCGATGGTGCCGATGTTCGGCGTCAGCCGGGTGGTTTTCCACGGCAGCGGGTTGCCCCACATCGGCAGGCCATCGACGATCTGCTGGTCGCTGACGCCGCCGACCGGGCCGAACAGGATCACGTCGTACTTGCTGCGCAGGTTGCCGATGCGCGCCACGTCCTGCGTGCTGATGTAGTCGTACTTCACATGCAGCTTGTCCAGCGCCATGCGCCACCAGCCCTCGGTCTGGGTGTCCAGCCAGGTGTGCATCAGCGCGATGCGCGGCAGCTTGCCGGCGGGGAGGTCGATCGCCGCCAGCCCGCTCGGCGGCGTGATCGGCTGGCTGACCAGCGTCATCGGCGCCTGGAGGATCGCGTTGTCGGTGACCCGCGCCACCTGCACGTCGAACAGATCGCCCATCGACCAGCCGGTGTCGTCGTAGGGATGCTGCTGCGGATCCTTCGGCGACCAGTACTGGCGATCGAGCAGGGTGTCGGCGATGCGCGAGTAGGGCTGGTCCATGCGCACCACGTAGCTGCCGGCGGCAAACGTGCGCGTGCCGGCCGGCAGCGGCTTGCCGTCGGCAGCCTGCGACGCCGGCATGCTGACCGTGGCGGGCGCGGTGAGCCGGCTCACTTCCGCGTGCTGCAGCTGCATGATGTGCAGCAGCTGCGCCTGCGCGCCGCTGCGCGGATCGCTGGCGGAGAACACGTAGGCCGCGGGGCCGCCCTGCTGCGGCTTCTCGATCGAGCGCTTGCTCTTCAGGTAGAAGTTCTTCAGGAACAGCTGGGCGTTGTCGGAGAAATAATCGAGCGCGGTGAGCAGGCCGGTCTGCTCGTAGTTGTTGTTGTCGCGCTGCGACCACAGCACCTGCGGTAGCGGCGGGTTCGGTTTGTACCAGGTGCGGGCGTACTCGTCGGGCGCGAGGATGCGCT
Source organism: Pseudomonadota bacterium (assembly GCA_021783385.1). GTDB lineage: Bacteria > Pseudomonadota > Gammaproteobacteria > Xanthomonadales > Rhodanobacteraceae > Rhodanobacter. The sequence continues at coordinate 1,045 of JAJXTX010000104.1, read as the reverse complement.
CGCGCGTGTCGGCGCCGCCGTTGCCGAAGGTCTCGTAGAGCCGGCTGATGCCGTTGTGCATGGCGGCGATGAACATCAGGTACCCGGGGCTCCAGGTGTCGAAGTCGCCGTGGGTGAACACGCCGGGCATGCCGAGCTTGGTCATCCGCTGCACGTTGTCCCAGCCCAGCTGCTGCCACTCGCCGGTGAGGATCGGGTCGATCCACGCGTTGTACGGGCCGTCGCCGACCGTGTTGTCGTAGAGGAACGGCACCGACTCGTGCAGGTCGTGCAGCACCTGCGCGTGCCAGCCGATATACGTGTTGGCCACGTTGCGGGTGAGATCCAGCGTCATCGCCATCGCGTCGCGGTTGTTGTCGTGCGCCACGTAGTGGCCCCAGTACATCAGCGGCGGATAGTTCTCGCCCGGATGCGCCAGGTGCCAGTTGTACAGGTCCACCATGCGGTCGCGGCCGTCCACTTCCACGATCGGCGTGATCAGGGTGATCACGTGCGAGCGGATGTGCCTGATGTACGGCGCGTCGTCCACCGCCAGGCGATAGGCCAGTTCCATCAGCGCCGTGGGCGCGCCGGTCTCGGTGGAGTGGATGGTGCCGGTGATGTAGTACACGGGCGTGGACTGCGCGATCAGCGCGTCGGCTTTCGCGTCGTCCATGCCGATGGTGCGTGGGTCGGCCAGCTGCGCCAGCCGCGCCTTGTTGGCGTCGAGGTTGGCCAGCAGGCTACGGTCGGCGATCGCCACGGCGATCATTTCACGGCCTTCCTCGGTCTTGCCGATGCTGAACACCTTGACCCGCGGACTGGCTGCCGCCAGCGCGCGGAAGTAGCGGTAGACGTCGGCGGAGTAGGGCAGGTAGTCCGGCGCGCCGGCGATGTGGCCGAGCACTTTTTCCGGCGTCGGGACGGTGGCCGAGGCGGGCAGGTAGTCGGTCAGCGGCGAATTGAACGACGGGTCGGTGGTGTCCTTCAGGATCTGCGCCGTGTACGGCTGATCGATCGCCTGCGCCGGATCGCGCGCGTAGTGGATCGAGCCGTTCGGATCGGT
>JAJXTX010000103.1:1270-8703 GCA_021783385.1 Pseudomonadota bacterium | reverse complement strand
CCCGGCACGGCGCTGATGCTCTCGATGGTGCCGGCGCGGGGTGCCTTCAAGGCCAGCTCCATCTTCATCGCCTCCATCACCAGCAACTCCTGGCCCTGCTCCACGGCATCGCCGGCCCGGGCCTTGACCAGCACGATGCGACCGGGCATCGGCGCGATGACCTGGTTGCCGCCCGCGACTTCCTTCGCCGCCCACGCGAACGCCGCGGCGCGGGCGAAGCTGTAACGCTGGCCGTGGGCATCGTGCAGCAGCACGCGCGCGGCATCGCTGTGCAGCGGGATGCGCCGCGATGCGCCGTCGAAGCGCGCACTCAGCGTGCCGTCGTGCAGGCGCGCGCCGCGCACCTCGCTGTGCGCCTCGCCGTGGCGCAACTGGTAGTCACCAGCGTGACCGTGCGCCTCGATCTCGTAGCGCTGCTCGCGCAGCATCAGCACGACCAGGCGCTTGCCGGCGTGGCCGATGCGCCACGCATCGGCACGGGCCCACGGCGAATGCGGATCGGTCGCCGAATGGGTGACGTTGGACTCGTCGGTGAGCAGGGCGGCGGTGGCGGCGGCGAACAGGATGTCTGCCGGTGGTGCAATCTCGTCCAGCAGGAATTCTTCGAGATGGCGATCCAGATAACCGGTATCGATGCGCCCTTCGACTACCGCCGGGTGCCGCACCAACCGCTCAAGAAAAGCGATGTTCGATTTCGGGCCGACGATCTCGCAGGCGGCCAGCGCTTCGCGCAGCCGCTGCAGCGCCTGCGCGCGGGTGGCATCGAACACGATCAGCTTGGCGATCATCGGGTCGTAGAAGATCGTTACCGTGTCGCCTTCGATCACCCCTCCGTCGAGGCGCACATGCGGCGATGCCTCGGGCAGGCGCAGCCGCTGCAGCTTGCCGGAGCCGGGCAGGAAATTCTGGTCCGGATCCTCCGCATACAGCCGTACCTCGATCGCGTGGCCGTGGGCCTGCACCTGCTCCTGCCGCAGCGGCAGCGGTTCGCCAGCGGCGATGCGCAGCTGCCACTCGACCAGATCCAGCCCCAGTGTCAGCTCGGTCACCGGGTGCTCGACCTGCAGCCGGGTGTTCATCTCCATGAAGAAGAACTCGCCATTCGCAGCCACGATGAATTCCACCGTGCCGGCGCCGACGTAGTCGACCGCCCTGGCGGCGGCGACGGCCGCCTCACCCATGGCGGCGCGGCGTGCGCCGTCCAGGAACGGCGAAGGCGTTTCCTCCAGCACCTTCTGGTAGCGGCGCTGCGCCGAGCATTCGCGCTCGTTGAGGTGGATCACCTGGCCATGGCTGTCGCCGAACACCTGGAATTCGATATGCCGCGGGTGCTCCACGTAGCGTTCCAGGATCACCCGTGTGTCGCCGAAGGCGCTGGCCGCCTCGCGCTGGGCCGAGGCCAGCGCGTCGGCGAATTCGCCCGCACTGCGCACGATGCGCATGCCCTTGCCGCCGCCGCCGGAGGCCGCCTTGATCATCAGCGGAAAGCCGGTCCGTGCGGCCTGTTCGGCGAGGAAGCCGGCGTCCTGGTTTTCACCGTGATAGCCGGGCACCAGTGGGACGGCATGACTTTCCATCAGCGCCTTGGCCGCCGCCTTGGAGCCCATCGCGTCGATGCTCTCCGGCTTCGGGCCGATGAAGGCGATGCCGGCCTGCGCGCAGGCGCGGGCGAAGCTGGTGTTCTCCGACAGGAAGCCGTAGCCCGGGTGGATCGCCTGTGCACCGGATTGTTTGGCCACCTGCAGAATCGTGTCACCGCGCAGGTAGGAATCGGCCGGCCGTGGGCCGCCGATCGGCCATGCCTCGTCAGCCAGCCGCACATGCTGTGCGTCGCGATCCGCCTCCGAATACACCGCGATGGTGTGGATGCCGAGGCGGCGGCAGGTGCGGATCACGCGGCAGGCGATCTCGCCGCGGTTGGCTATCAGTACGCGCTCGAACATGCGGCATCCTCGGGTCGTTCGCGATCGTGCAAACCGGTGAAATTAGCAGATGGCCGCGTGACCGCCGATGCGCGGCGCAGCAAACGCATATCGCCACGCTACTCGCCTTCCCAGTAGTCGCATGCGTCATCCCGTCGTCCGATGTGGCGGAAGCGCGCGGGCACATTGCCCATGTCGGGTGTGTTGTCGACAAACGCGCCGAACTTGCCCGAGTCGGGGTATTCGCAGACTTCGGCCGGCGCGATGGTGCTGATCGCGAGATAGCGCATCTCCGTCGCGCCGGTGTTGATGATCTGGTGCGCGGTTTCCGGGCCGCCGGTGGGGCAGGCGATGATGTCGCCCGTGCGGATGGGGAGGCGCTGATCGCCGTATCGCAACTCGCCGCTGCCTTCCAGGATGACGAACATTTCCTCCTCCGCGCGATGGCTGTGGAACGGACAGGCGCGCTTGCCGGGCGCCAGCACGGTGAGGTTGCAACCCAGCTGGCGCGCGCCGATGCGGCTGGCGATCTCGGCGCGGCGCCCGTCGTACAGCGCGGCATTTGGGCCTTTTGGCGCATGCGCGGGGCTGACCGGCTGCACGTCGAGATCAGCAAGGTTGACGATGCGTGTGCTCATGCGCGATTCCATGGTCATTGCGTGGTGGCCAGATCAGCGGGGTCAGTTGACCCAGCGCGGCGCGCGCTTGTCGAGGAACGCGCCCAGCCCGTGCTGGCCTTCTTCGGACACGCGCAGGCGGGCGATCAGTTCGGCATTCGCCGCGTCGATGTGCCCGGCCTGCGCGAGGTCGCTGCCACCGATGCGCAGCGCCAGCTGCTTGGCCTCGCGCTGGGCCAGCGGGCCGGCCTTGGCCAGCAGGTACAGCTGGCGCTCGATCGCCTCGTCCAGTTCCGCCAGCGCGACGCTGGCATGCAGCAGGCCGATGCGCGCTGCGGTGGCGGCGTCGAAGACCTCGCCGGTGAGGAACAGCCGGCGCGCCTCGCGCAGGCCGATCGCGGCGATCACGTACGGCGAAATCACCGCCGGCACCAGTCCCAGCTTCACTTCCGACAACGCGAACTTGGCGCTGTCCGCGCCGATCGCGATATCGCAGCAGGCGACCAGGCCGACACCGCCGCCATAGGCCGAACCGTTGACCCGCGCGAGGGTCGGCTTGGACAGGAATTGCAGTGTGCGCATCAGCCGCGCCAGGCGCAGTGCATCGTCGCGGTTTTCCTGTTCGCCGGCAGCGGCCATGCGGCGCATCCAGTGCAGGTCCGCGCCGGCGGAGAAGCAGCTGCCGTTGCCGGTGAGCACCACGGCGCGCACGGCCGGATCGGCTGCCGCTGCCTCCAGCGCGGCGGTGAGTTCGGCGATCAGGGCGTCGTCGAACGCGTTGTGGATCTGCGCCCGGTTCAGGGTGAGCCAGGCCACGGCGCCGCGGCGTTCGCACAGGACAGAGTCGGTCATCGGGGCTCCCGGCAAAGGATCTCATCATAAACGCAGGCCATCCGGCCCACGGCAGTGGAGTGCGCAGTGCTGTTCGAACGGATATGATGCGAACAATTCTTATTTGAGAACCACCGTGCGTCTTTCTGAATTGCCCAAGGGTACGGATGCGGTGGTCGATCGCGTACACGATGCGCACGCGGCTGATCCGATTGCGCAGCGCCTGCGCGATCTTGGCTTTGTCGATGGCGAACCGGTGCGGGTGGTGGCCATCGGCCCGCTTGGCGCCGATCCACTGCTGATCCAGATCGGTTCGACCCGCTTTGCGCTGCGCCGCAGCGAGGCGGCGCGCGTCACCGTGCGGCGGGAGGCGGCATGAGTGCCAGCACCCTGCGGATTGCGCTGGTTGGCAACCCGAACTGCGGCAAGACCGCCTTGTTCAACCTGCTGACCGGCGGTCGGCAGAAGGTCGCCAACTACGCCGGCGTGACCATCGAGCGCAAGGAGGGTCGCTTCACTGCGCCGTCCGGGCGCGTGCTGCAGCTGCTCGATTTGCCCGGCACCTACAGCCTGGAGGCAAACAGCCCGGACGAGCAGATCACCCGGGACGTGCTGGAGGGCAAGTATCCGGGCGAGGCGCGACCTGACCTGATTGTCTGTGTGGCCGATGCGACCAACCTGCGGCTGCATCTGCGCTTTGTGCTGGAAGTCAAGCGGCTCGGCCTGCCGGTGGTGCTGGCGCTGAACATGGTGGACGCCGCGCAGCGGCGCGGCATCGTGATCGACGTGCCGGAGCTGCAGCGCCGGCTTGGTCTGCCGGTGGTGGAGACGGTGGCGGTGCGGCGCGGCGGCGCGCTCGCGCTGATCGAGCGGGTGGATGGCGATGTGCCGGTAGCGGCCGCGGCGCTGCCCGACGACGCAGCCAGCCGCGCTGATCTGCATGCGCAGGTGCGCGAGATCCTGAGCGCCGCGGTGACGATGCCGCGCCAGACCGCCGCGATGGATGACGCGCTCGATCGCTGGGCGCTGCACCCGGTGTTCGGCCTGGCGATCCTCGCGGTGGTGATGTTTCTGGTGTTCCAGGCGGTCTACTCGGCGGGCAAGCCGATGACCGACCTGATCGGCGAGGGCTTCGGCTGGCTGGGCACGCAGGTCGCCGTGCTGATGCCGGCGGGGCCGCTGCAGAGCCTGATCGTGGACGGCCTGTTCGGCGGTCTGGGCACGGTGATCGGCTTTCTGCCGGAAATCCTGGTGCTGTTCTTTTTCATCCTGGCGCTGGAGGAGTCCGGCTACCTGCCGCGCGCGGCGTTTCTGCTGGATCGGCTGATGATGTCGGTGGGCCTGACCGGGCGTTCGTTCATTCCGCTGCTGTCGAGCTTTGCCTGCGCGATTCCCGGCATCATGGGCACGCGCAGCATTCAGGATCCGCGCGACCGCCTGGCCACCATCCTGGTGGCGCCGCTGATGACCTGTTCGGCGCGACTGCCGGTGTACGCGCTGCTGATTGGCGCGTTCATACCGATGCATCACGTGCTGGGCATTTTCAATCTGCAGGGGCTGGTGCTGTTCGCGCTGTACCTGGCGGGCATCCTCGGCGCGATGGCGGTGGGCTGGGTGATCAAGCGCATCCACCGCGACAAGAGCGAGCACGCGTTGCTGATGGAACTGCCGTCGTACCGCATGCCGAAGCTGCGCGACATCGCGATCGGGTTGTGGGAGCGCGGGGCGATCTTCCTGAAGCGGCTGACCGGGGTGATCCTGGCGCTGACCGTGCTGATGTGGTTCATCTCCACGTTCCCGTCGCCGCCGGCCGGCGCGGTCGGACCGGCGATCAATTACAGCTTTGCCGGTTACCTCGGTCACGGCCTGCAGTACATCTTCGCGCCGCTGGGTTTCAACTGGCAGATCAGCCTGTCGCTGATCCCCGCTTTCGCCGCGCGCGAGACCGCGGTGGCGGCGCTGGCGACGGTCTATGCGGTGGGCGGCGATGCCGGCACGGGTGGCCTGGCGCACGCGCTGGTGGCCAACTTCTCGCTGGCCAGCGCGCTGTCGCTGCTGGTGTGGTTTGCGTTTGCGCCGCAATGCATGTCGACGCTGGCGGTGATCCGCCGCGAGACCCATTCCTGGCGCAACGTGGCGATCTCCTTCAGCTACATGTTCGCGGTGGCCTACGCGGCGTCGTTGCTGACGTATCAGATCACCCGGCTGCTGACATGACTGCCGGCCTGCTGCTGCAATACGCGGTGATCGGGCTGGTGGTGCTGGCCAGCGTGCTGGCTGTATTCCGCAAACTGGCGCCCCAGCTGAGCAACCGCTGGCTGGCCGCGGCCTCGATCCGGCTCGGCCGGCACGGCCGCACCGCGTGGCTGCGCGCGCTGGGCCGACGGCTGCAGCCGAAGCAGGCGACCGGCGATTGCAGCGACGGCTGCAGCACCTGCGGGGCCTGCGGTCCGAAGCCGCCGGCGTCGGCGCGGGTGGATGCGGTGCCGCTGGAGTTTCGCCCGCGCGACAGGTAGGCCTGGCTCAGGCACCCAGCGCCGGCGTGGCGCGGGTGGCCGTCAGGCGCACGAAAAAGCCGGCTTGCGCCGGCTTTCGGGCAATCCGATGACGCAAACGGCTCAGGCCAGTTCGCGGATCTTCGCGTTGAGGCGGCTCTTGTGGCGAGCGGCCTTGTTCTTGTGGATCAGACCGCGGGCGGCGTAGCGATCCATCACCGGCTGGGCCACGGTGAAAGCGGCGATGGCACCGGCCTTGTCCTTGGCCTCGATCGCCTTGACGACCTTCTTGAGCGCGGTGCGGACCATGGAGCGCGCGCTGATGTTGCGCAGGCGGCGCTGCTCGGACTGGCGCGCGCGCTTCTTCGCGGACTTGATGTTGGCCAAGGTAGAACTCCGGGATGCAGGTGTGGAAAAAGACGCCAATTATGCGGTTGATCCGCCATTGCGTCAATCGTTTGGCCGCGCAGTGGCGAGTGCAGCGGAAGCTGGGCGAATCCGCGCCGCGGCCGCAGCCAGCGGTGCAGCCTTTATTCTGCCATATGCAGGCTGCCATCTGACCGGCGGGGGCTGTCAAACTAGGCGCTTGCCCGGTTGACGGGACCCCATCCCACCCGCCCTGGATCGCGAAGGTACCGGCCCCCGCATGAAGTCTCCCAGCATGTTCCGCGGGCTGCTCTCGTTCAGCAGCATGACGATGATTTCGCGTGTGCTCGGGCTCGCGCGGGACATGTCGATCAGCACCGTGTTTGGCGCCAATGCGGCCACCGATGCGTTCTGGGTGGCATTCCGCATTCCCAATTTCATGCGCCGGCTGTTTGCCGAGGGCTCGTTTTCCACCGCGTTCGTGCCAGTGTTCACCGAGGTGAAGGAGACCGGCACGCACGAGGACGTGAAGCGGCTGATGGCGCGCGTGTCCGGCACGCTGGGCGCGGTGCTGCTGCTGATCACCGCGCTGGGGCTGATCTTTGCGCCGCAGGTGGCCGCGATATTTTCCCCGGGCGCGATCGAGCATCCGCAGAAGTTCGCGCTGACCGCCCATCTGTTGCGGCTGACGTTTCCGTTTCTGCTGTTCGTCTCGCTGACTGCGCTGGCGGGCGGTGCGTTGAACAGCTTCCATCGCTTCGCGCTGCCGGCGCTGGCGCCGGTGATCCTCAACCTGAGCATGATCGGCGGTGCACTGTGGCTGGCGCCGCGGCTGGGCACGCCGATCATGGCGCTGGGCTGGGCGGTGCTGGTGGCCGGCATCCTGCAGCTGCTGTTTCTGCTGCCGGCGCTGCGTGGGCTGGATCTGCTGACCTGGCCGCGCTGGGGCTGGCAGCATCCGCAGGTGCGCCAGATCATGCGGCTGATGGTGCCGACCCTGTTCGGCTCCTCGGTGGCGCAGGTCAACCTGCTGCTGGATACGGTGATCGCCTCGCTGCTGATCACCGGCTCGCAGAGCTGGCTGTCGCAGTCGACCCGGTTTCTCGAACTGCCGCTGGGTGTGTTCGGGGTGGCGCTGGGCACGGTGATCCTGCCGTCGCTGTCGCGCCACCACGTGGGCACCGACCGCGCCGGGTTTTCGA
>JAJXTX010000103.1:0-1170 GCA_021783385.1 Pseudomonadota bacterium | reverse complement strand
ATCCTGCTGCTCGGTCGCTGGCTGTGGCCGGACTGGACGCGCGCGGGAGTATTCACCCGTATCTGGCATCTGGGCGCACTGGTGACGGCGGGCGCGGCAGCCTACCTGGGCACGCTGTTCGCGAGCGGGTTTCGGCTGCGCGAATTGCGCGGCGTGTGAGCCGTCTCAGCGCTGACGGCCGTTATACTCACCCGATGATGAGACTTTCCAGGGATGTCGCGGGCCAGTGCCTGGCACCCGCCGGCAGCGTGATCGCGATCGGCGCATTCGACGGCCTGCATCGGGGCCATCAGGCCTTGTTGACCGAGGTGCGCGATCGCGCGCATGCGCTCGGCTGCCAGCCGGCGGTGGTGAGCTTCGAGCCGCTGCCGCGCGCGTATTTTTCCGCCGAGCCGCTGCCGCGGCTGTCCAGCGTGCGCGAGAAGCTCGGCGGTTTTGCCGCCGCAGGCATGGCGAACACCTTGCTGCTGCGCTTCAACGCCGCGCTTACCGCGATGTCGGCCGAGGACTTTGTGCGGCGCGTGCTGGTGCAGCGACTGGCTGCGCGCGAAGTGTGGGTGGGCGGTGATTTCCGCTTCGGCCACCGGCGCGCGGGCGATCTGGCGCTGCTGGAGCGGATGGGTGCGCAGCACGGCTTTACCGCCTGCCCGATGCCGGCCGTGCACATCGACGGCGCGCGCGTTTCGGCCAGCCGCGTGCGGGCGCTGCTGGCTGCCGGCGAGTTTGCCGGCGTCGAGCCACTGCTCGGGCGGCCGTTCGTGATCGACGGCAAGGTGGAATACGGCATGCAGCTCGGCCGCACGCTCGGCTATCCGACCGCCAACATCCATCTGCAGCAGCGGGTCAGTCCGGTGCACGGCATCTTCGCGGTGCGCGTGGGCCTGGGCGAGGGCGAGTGCAGCTGGCCGGGCGTGGCCAGCCTCGGCGTGCGGCCGACCGTGAACCAGGTCACCCAGCCGCTGCTGGAAGTGCATCTGTTTGACTTCGACGGCGATCTGTATGGCCAGCGCATGGCCGTGCAGTTCGTGGCGAAGCTGCGCGACGAGCAGAAGTTCGACGGCCTGGAGCCGCTCAAGGCGCAGATGGCGCTCGATGCCCGTCAGGCGCGCGAACTGCTGGGGATGAACCCGCGGCTGGTCGAGGCCTGAGCAGCCTGCCGGCATTCCTATG
>JAJXTX010000102.1 GCA_021783385.1 Pseudomonadota bacterium | reverse complement strand
AGAGCAATGGCTCGGTGAGTGTGTATTCCACCAGTGGGCAGTCGCTGGTCAGCGGCAGCAATTTCTATCCGTTGTCCACCGCCCGCAACGCCTACGACCCGACCAGTCCGGATGTGCTCGACAGCTCCGGCGGCAACATCACCACGCGGGTCAGTGGCGGCACGCTCGGCGCGCTGCTGGACTATCGGGCGAACGTGCTCGATCCGGTGCAGAACCAGCTGGGTCAGGCGGCGGTCGCGCTCGCCTCCAGCGTGAATGCACAGCAGGCGCGGGGCCTGGATCTCAACGGCAAGCAAGGCGCCCCGATCTTCAGCGTGCCCGCACCAGCGGTGCTGGGCGCGGCCGGCAATCTGGGCAATGCGGCGGTCACGGCCACGATCAGCAATGTTTCCCAGCTGACCGCGTCGGATTACAAACTCAGCTACAACGGCACGCAGTGGAACCTGCAGACCACCGCCGGGCAAAACGTGGCGTTGACGGCCAATGCGAATGGCAGCCTGTCGGCCGACGGCCTCACGTTCAGCGTCTCCGGTACGGCGCAGGCGGGCGACAGCTACCAGATCCAGCCCACCCGCAATGTGGCGGCCGGGCTGGCCGTGGTGATGACTGACCCCAAGGGCATCGCGGGCGCAGCAGCGCTGGTCACGAATGCCGCCGCGACCAACACGGGCAGCGCAGCGGCCGGTGCCGTCGTGGTCACCGACCCCACCAACCCGGCGCTGCTCAGCAATGCCACGGTGACGTTCACCGCAGCGAATGCCTACTCGGTCACCGATGGCAGCGGCACCGTGCTGGCGAGCGGTACCTATGCGTCTGGCCAGTCGATTTCGGCCAACGGCTGGAGCATCCCTTTTGCGGGGACACCGGTGGCCGGCGACAGCTTCAAGCTGACGGCCAACACCAGCGGGCTCAACGACAACAGCAATGCGCTGACCCTGGCCGGCATGGCCAGTCTGGGGGTGCTCAGCGGCGGCACCACCTCGGTGCTCGGCGCCTACGCCAGCCTTACCACCATGATCGGCAACGTGGGCAGCCAGGCGGCCGTCAACCTGACCACGCAGACCAGCCTGAACCATCAGGCGGTTTCTGCCCAGCAGAGTGTTTCCGGCGTGAACCTGGATGAAGAGGCCGCGAACATGGTCAGGTTTCAGCAGGCCTATCAGGCGTCGGCGCAGATCATCGCCACCTCGCAGACCATCTTTTCCAGCCTGCTGTCAGCCGTCCAGAGGTAATCGCCATGCGCCTTTCCACCAGCTGGATGTACCAGCAGTCGACCAGCACGATGCTCAGCCAGCAAAGTGCGCTCGCCGCGACCCGCAACCAGGTCAGCACCGGGCGGCGCATCAATGTGGCGTCGGACGATCCGGCGGGCGCCGGGCAGATGATCAGCCTCGATCACATACTGGCCTCCAATACGCAGTACACGAACAACATCAACAACGCCACCACCCGCCTGTCCAGCGAGCAGTCTGTCCTGAGCTCGGTGGGCAACGTGCTCGACAGCGCGCGATCCATGGCCATCCAGGGTATCAACGGGTCGCTGGCCAGCAGCGATCGTTCCGCCATGGCGACCCAGCTGGGCCAGCTGCGCGACCAACTGGTGCAACTGGCCAATGCCAGTGACGCCAATGGCAATGCCCTGTTCGCCGGCACCAGCACCAACACCACGCCGTTCGTGAAGAGTGCCTCGGGCGCGGTGGCCTATACGGGGACGGACGTCACCCAGATGACCTCGGCCGGCCCGGGCCTGCAGATTCCCACCAGTGACGCCGGCAGCGGCCTGTTCATGGCGATCCCCTCCGGCAACGGCAGCTTCACCGCCAGTGCTGGCAGCGCCAATGCCGGAACCCTGGTGGTGGGGGCCAACAGCGTGACCGACCCGGTGGCCTGGAGCAGCGCCAGCGCATCCAGTGGTGGCGGCTACACCATCAGCTTTGGAGCGGGGGGCAGCTGGACCGCCGCCAATGCGAGCGGAAGCCCGGTGCTGGACAGCGCGGGCAACCCGGTCGCGGGCACGTACCAGGATGGTGGCAGCATCAGTTTCAACGGCATGTCGATCAGCATGAGCGGCACGCCTGCGCCCGGTGACACGGTGGCCGTGAAGGCGGGCGGCACGCAGGATATTTTCACCACGCTGAACAACATGATCGTCGCGCTCCAGGGCAGTGGAAGCGCAGCGCAACTGTCGAACACGCTCAATCGGCAAATCGAGTCCATCGATAACACCAAGAGCGCCGTGACCGCTACCGAAGTGGCCATTGGTGGGCGCATGACGACCCTGAATCAGCAGCAAAGCGTTTATCAGAACCTGAGTGTCACGTATCAGGCCGCACTCTCGAACGTACGAGATGTGGACGTCTATACGGCCATAAGCAATTTGTCGTCGCAGTCGGTCGCGCTGCAGGCATCGCAGCAGGTCTTTTCGCAGATCAAGTCGATGACCTTGTTCAATTACATCAAGTAGGGCAATGCGCCGTTCGGCAGGCAAGCGTCCGGGCCCGCCGGGCTCGTCTTTTCAGGTCGCGACAGGGATTGCGAGTGGCGCAATCGGCGGGTGAGTCCGTGCGGCTTGCACGACCCGGAAAAAATATCCATAGCTGAAGCTCAAGTATTTTCAGGCGACGCCGAAAAACTACCTGAGGCGGGTGGTACTCCAGCGTTGGAGCCTTACCGCCGGGATGAAGAACTTTAGACAAACCGGCTTCAGGTTTCCCTTCAGGAGATACCCATGACACTGAGCATCTACACCAACATCAACTCGCTGACCGCGCAGAACAACCTGACCACGTCGCAGAGCGCGGTGGCGCAGGCGACCGCGCGTCTGTCCTCGGGCTTGAAGATCAACAGCGCCACCGACAACGCGGCGGGCTACGCGATCTCGACCAACTTCACCACCCAGATCGGCGGCCTCGGCCAGGCCAGCTCCAACGCCAGCGACGCGATCAACCTGGCGCAGACCACGCAGTCCGCGCTGAGCCAGGTCACCGCCAACCTGCAGGCGATCCGCGATCTGGCGGTGCAGTCGGCCAACGGCAGCTACACCAACGCCGACCGCGCCTCGATCGATACCGAAGTGCAGCAGCGCCTGGCGGAGATCACCCGCATCGCCAACCAGACCGACTTCAATGGCCAGAAGGTATTGAACGGCCAGCTCGGCACCCTGAGCTTCCAGGTCGGTGCGAACGTCGGCCAGACCATCAGCGTGAACGTGAGCCAGGGCGTCAAGACCAGCCAGATCGGTTCTATCGCTGAAGTTTCCGGCGGCGCGATTGCGGCCAGCGCGTTCGCGCCCACCTCGGGCTCGGTCACCGGCTCGGCGCCAGCGCTGCTGTCTTCGTCCTATACCTTCACCGTGGACGGTCACAGCGTCACGACGTCCGCAAGCGACACCACGGCAGCCCTGCTGCAGACCGACGTGCAGAACCAGTTGAACACCGCTGCTCCCGGTGCCTATACGGTTAGTAACACGGGCGGTACGTTCAAGATCGTCAACAACGCCACCGGCACATCCTCGACGGCACCGGTGATCGGCGGCGGCGCGGGCGCCTCCAGCTTCATCGGCCCTGCGCCAGTCTCGGTGGCAGGCGCCGCCAACAATCTGGGCAGCGAAGGCCTGTCGATCAACGGCACGGCGATCAGCCTCACCGGCGTGACCAGCCTGCAGGGGCTGTCGGATGCCGTCAACGCGGCCAACATCTCGGGTGTCACGGCGGCGGTGAATGCGGCCGGTACCGGCCTCAATTTCTACTCCAGCGATGCCACCAAGGGCCTCAATATCGCCGATACGGGCGCCCAGGTGATCACGACTACGGCGACCAACGGCAATGGCGGCGGCGGATATACCGCCGGCACCACGGCCGCGGTCGGCGGCAGCCTCGCCACCGGCACGGTGGGCACGGTGGACGGTGCCAATGACCTGATCTCGCGCATCGACGTGGCGCTGAACACGGTCAGCAACTTGAACAGCACCCTGGGCGCGATCCAGAACCGCTTCCAGTCGACCATTTCCACCCTCGGCGCGCAGCGCGACAACCTGGCCTCCTCGCAGAGCACGATTCGCGACGCCGATTTCGCGGCGGAGACCGCCAACCTGGCCAAGGCGAACATCCTGCAGCAGGCGGGTATCTCGGTGCTGGCCCAGGCCAACTCGCAGCCGCAGCAGGTGCTGAAGCTGCTGCAGTAACCGTCACCGGGCCGGTCACGCCAACGGCGCGACCGGCCCTTGCCGGGCTTTGTTACGGCCGGGCGGTGCATGCGACAGCATCGCCGCCCGGCCGACCGGAGCCGCCGGCAAAGCCCTTGCCTGCAGCGGCGAGGTTTTTGCCGGCGACTCGTTGCCCTCGCCCCTCTGGGGGCCGGGCAGGATCCATCCAGCGAGATTCGCCATGACCACCAGTGCCACATCCGGCAGCAGCCTGAGTTCGTTGCTCAGTTCATTGACCAGCCCAGCTCCTGCCAGCAGTACGGCCAACCCCGGCCAGGGTATTCTCAGCTCCGCCGGCATCGGCTCGGGTCTGAACGTCGGCTCGATCGTGACGGCCCTGGTCAACGCCGAGCAGGCGGCGCCGCAGGCGCAGATCGCCCGGGCGACCGCCCAGGACAACAGCACCTTGTCCGCCCTCGGCACGCTGAGCAGCACGCTTAATGCGCTGCAGACGGCGGTGGTCGCACTGACCACCACCAGCACCTACAACAGCTACACCGCATCGCTGGCCAACACCACCATCGGCACCGTCAGCACCCTGAGCAATGCCCAGCCGGGCAACTACGCCCTGAATGTGACGCAGCTGGCCACGGTGCAGCAACGCACCAGCACGGCCTATGCCGGCACCGCCGCGATCGGCAGCGGCACGCTGAATATCGCGGTGGGCAGCAGCAGCGTCAGCGTCAACGTCTCCTCCACCGCCACCCTGCAGGACATTGCCACGGCGATCAATGGCGCCTCGGGCAACCCCGGGGTGACGGCCACGGTGATCAACGGCACCGGCGGCTCGCAGCTGTTGCTGAGCTCCAACAAGACCGGCATCGCCAATGGCTTCACCATCAGCGCCGCCAGTGGCAGCAGCGCCGGCCTCGCGAGCCTGGCGACCACCTTGAATACGGCGGGCAGCAGCGAAGCCAAGGATGCGCAGCTGACGCTCAACGGCATCGCCGTCGACAGCGCCAGCAACGCGGTCAGCGGCGCCATCGGCGGCGTGACGGTGAACCTGGCGGCGCTGGGCAGCACCACCCTCAACGTGACACAGGACACCAGCAGCACGGCAACCGCCATTCAGGCTTTCGTGACCGCCTATAACAGTTACGTCAGCTCGGTCGGCTCGCTGTCCAGCTACAACGCCAGCACCCAGGTGTCCGGTCCCTTGCTGGGGGATTCCACCCTCAATTCGGTGCAGAGCCAGATTTCCGCTGCCCTCAGCAAGGGTGTTCCCGGCAACAGCATCGGCTCACTGGCCAGCCTTGGCATCACCCGTCAGGCCGATGGCACGCTGGCCCTGAACTCGACCACGCTGAACAGCGCGCTCAGCGCGAATCCCGCGGCGGTACAGGATCTCTTCTCCGGCACCAGCGGTTATGCGACGAATCTCAATGCCGTCATGGGCATCTTCACCTCCAGCACCGGGATCATCGCGACCCGTCAGCAGAGCATCACCAACAGTCTGAGCCAGCTTTCGACCCAGCAGACGGCGCTGAACGCACGCATGGCGGTCTATCAGCAGCAGTTGCAGGCGCAATACACCCGCCTCGACACCTTGATGTCCAGTCTGAACAACACCAGCAGTTTTCTGACGGCCATGCTGGCCCAGTTGAGCAACCCGTCAAAGCCTTGATCTGACAGGAGACCGACATGACCAACGGATACATGCGCAAAGCCAGCGCGATCTATCAGCAGAACAGTGCGCTCGGCAGCGTCGAGGCTGCCGACCCGCACCAGTTGACCGGCATGCTGCTGGATGGCGTCATCGACCGGATCAACCAGGCGCGCGGGCACCTGGTGCATGGCCATGTGGCGGGCAAGGGTCGCTGCATCACGGGCGCGCTCGCGATTGTCGGCGAACTGCGCGACAGCTTGGATCACAAGGTGGATCGCAACCTCAGCCAGCGGCTCGATGCGCTCTATCAATATGTGACGGGCATTCTGTTGCAGGCGCAGTTGAACAACGATCCGGCCGGGCTGGACGAGGCCGTCAGCCTGCTCACGCCGATCCGTGACGGCTGGCAGGCAATACGCAGCACCCATGTGTCGCGTCCGCAGCTGGCATCGGGTGCCGTGCGGTGAGCGACCGCGTGCCAGACCATCTGGAGCGCGCCATGTGGGTGAGTGCGCAGATGCTGGAGGCGGCCGAAACAGGCAATTGGGCGGGCGTGGTCGCGCTGCGGCTGGAGTACCAGGATCTGCTGCGGCGCGAGCATCCGGCGAACGAAGCGACCCGTCAGGCGCTGCTTGTGCTGCAGCAGCAGAATCAGGACTTGCTGGAGCTGGCCGGTCACGCGCGCGCGGGCATGGCGCGGGAGCTGGGTCAGCATCGCCAGACGCATCGTGCGTTGAATGCCTACCTGGTGTCCGCTGGCACGCCTTGAACAGGCGCCGGGCGACAGCCGTGTCGCCGAAGCATGGCTTGCCGCTATCGTACGAGGATGATGCACCGCCGGTTTCAGGGTGCCCGGCCAGGCGCTTGCTGCCGTCGTGGTCGACTCGACAGCAGCGCGTGGATCATGTGCAAGGCGGATATCTCATGCAAGACCAGGCGTGGCAGGCATTTTCCGGGCGGGTGAGCTGCGAAGGCCAATGGCACTTCGACTGCGTGCCGATCGAATGGCCGTTGCCGGCCATCGAGACCAGTCGCCTCGCCGAGCGCAATGCGAACACGCTGGCGGTGATGGCGGCCCTCGAGGAGCGGCGCGCCGAACAGGCTGAGGACGACAGCCCGCTGGCGCAGGAAATGCTGCGGATGGACGCCAAGCTCAACGCGCTGATCGACATCGTCAACCAGCTGCTGGTGCCAGTCAGTTCGCTGCCGTCGCGGCAGCCGCTGCGCTTCAATGCGGTCGGCGCGATTCTGCCGGCGGCACTGGTTCCGCCCGGCGAGGCGTTTCTGCTGCGCCTGCGTTTTGACACGTGCCTCAGTCTGCCACTGGAGCTGGTGGCGCGACCGGAAAAACCATTGGACGAAAGTCGGATATTCGCGCTGTTCGCGCCGCTGGGCGACGCGCTGGGTGACGCAATCGAACGGCTGGTTTTTCGCCATCACCGACGCAAAGTGGCAGTGGCGCGTCAGTCGGCCACCTGACTGCGCGGTGAAGTCCGCCTGCCTCGCGTGACGCACCTCACACTTCGCGAAATCAGTTGTGTGATGCGCTTCACATTGCTGCAGCGGGCATGGCGTGGAAATGTCGGCCCGCCGCCCGCGTGCCGCCGGTCGACAAATCCATGCGGCCGCACCGAGCGCCAGCAACTTCATGCAGTTACGCCGCATCGCTCTGTGCAAACACCTCATCAGGCGCGCGCCAGACCGGTGGTCGGAAAAACGTCGGTCGACGTTTTGCCGACGCGGCGGCCGTCAAAACTGGCCTCCATTTTGCCTCCCTCCTGATCAAGCCGGTGACGGAAAGCCGGCACGATGAGGACAGACCTGCAGGAAGCATGGGTCTGGTCGCAGTGCAACAGCGGCGTGCAGCAGGGGCATGTAATGCTAAGAATCAATTTCCTGGTCATTGAATCGGACCAGAGGCGGGCAGACTCAATCATTTCAGCGTTGTACTTCCTGGGATATCGACCCCAGCACGGAGTGGATTGCGACAGCACGAGCGAAGCCACCCACTGCTGGCGCGGGGTTTACATCGGCGGCATTGACGACATGGTCGAGGCCGAGCGCCAGTTCGCCCTGCTGGGTCCGGCGGCGACACAGATTCCGCTGCTGCTGGCCGCCGACTCCGCCTGGGCCGAGCGCTTCAGCTCATCATCGGCACCGTTTGCCAGCCGGGTGACCGAAATCGAGTTCCCCTTGCGTTACGAACAGTTGGCCGAGGCCCTGCGCGCCGTCCAGATGCGCTCGCTCGGAAGCCAGTCCGGCAGCGCGCGCTTTGTCGGCCAGTCCGCACCGATGGCTCGGGTCAATACCCTGATTCGCCGGGTGGCCCCGTTCGATTCGAGCGTGCTGGTGCTGGGTGAATCGGGTACCGGCAAGGAGATGGTGGCGCGCGCCATTCACGAGTGCTCGCCGCGCTGCGAGAAGCCGTTTGTCGCCATCAACTGCGGGGCGATTCCGGCCGAGCTGCTGGAAAGCGAGCTGTTTGGCCACGAGAAGGGTGCGTTCACCGGCGCGATCAGTGCGCGCAAGGGGCGCTTCGAGATGGCCGAGGGCGGCACGCTGTTTCTCGACGAGATCGGTGACATGAGCCTGCCGATGCAGGTGAAGCTGCTGCGCGTGCTGCAGGAGCGCGTGTACGAACGGGTGGGCGGCAATCACAGTCAGCGTTGCGACGTGCGCATCATCGCCGCGACCCACCGCAATCTGGAGCAGTCGATTGCACACAACCAGTTCCGCGAGGATCTCTACTACCGCCTCAGCGTGTTTCCGCTGGAGTTGCCGTCGTTGCACGAGCGGATGGAGGATTTTCCGGTGCTGGTGTCCGAGTTCAACAAGCGGCTGGGACGCCGCGGCCTGGGCGCGGTGCGTTTCAGCGATGGCGCGCTGCAGGCGCTGCGCGCCTACCCGTGGCCGGGCAACGTGCGCGAACTGTCCA
>JAJXTX010000101.1 GCA_021783385.1 Pseudomonadota bacterium | reverse complement strand
CGAACCCCACGCCTGGCTCACCGACGTGCTCACCCGCCTGCCCACCACCAAAGACCGCGACATCGAGAGCCTGTTGCCGCTCGCATAGCCAACGGCGACCTTCAAGATGTGGCGGGCAAACGCTTACGGCATACCCTCGTGGAAGTATCAACATGGTGGCCACTAGGGTGAGCGCGATCGGTGATGAGTGCATCTGGGAGTCCTTCGTTGAGAAGTGACCGGATCATCTGCCGATCCATTCATCTCTTCAAGGAAGCCCTTATCGAACCCTAGGTTGCCTAGCATCGGGTTGCTGGTGTCGGCTCTTCTGAAAAGTGCGCGCAGGATGCGCGTCGCTCTACCCGGGGCCCCTCTGCAGCGGCGGGCGGGTGGAGGAACAGCCCGCAGGGTGGTCGGCATGGATGCCGACCAGTTTGGCGTCAGGGCAGGAAGCCCTGTCGACAAACCCCGTAACCCGCACGCGGACCTTGCAGGCAGGGATGCCTGCAAGGCGCGGAAGCGGGGTGTCGTTTTCTCTTGGGTACTTGTCTTTTGGACAAGCAAAAGAGAAGTACCTCGCCCTCCGCAGGAGGACGAAAGCTCTGCTTCCATGAGCGCTGGCGAAAACCCCGCACGACCAGCCAGCTCCCGTGCGGGGTCCATCCGCCCCCCTCAGCGCAGGATCGCCGCCGCGTCCTGCTTCGCCTTCAGCGCGCCGCACAGCTGGATCGATTCGCTGGTCTGCGCCAGGCCGCGGTCGATGCCGGGGGCGTCCTGCAGGCGCGGCTTGAAGAACGCCTGCAGACGGTCGACGGCAGCCACCGAGCAGCTGCCGCCGGCGGCGAGCCGCGGCAGGTAACCGCCGGCGAAGCTGCCGGTGCGTGCCAGCACCTGCGGGTAGTGCGCGGTGAACCATTGCCACATCGCGTCGCGTCGGGCCGGGGTGTCGCGACCGCCCATCAGCAGCATCGCCATCTCGCCGACCTTGACCGGCTTGCTCAGGGCGAAGTCGCGCACCCGGGTGGCCAGCGCGGGATCTTCCACGCTGGCGAGGCCGGCGAGCATGCCGTTGCGCAGGGCCGGGTCGCTGGTCTGCGGGATCTCGGCGATCAGCGCATCCACCGCAGGTTTGCCCAGCTGCTGCACAGCCACACCCAGCGCGTCGCCGAGCAGGTCGGGATCGGCCGCAGCGAGATTCAGACGGCCATCCGGCTTGCGCTTCAGGGCGGCCTCGCCCTGTGCCAGCAGCGCGGCGCGCACTGCGGGCAGCTTGAAGTCGAACGCCAGCGCGCCGGCGAGGGTGCTGCGCAGGAGCGCATCGTCCTCCGATTCGCCGGCCTTGCGCTCGTAGCCGAGCTGCTGCAGCCGCGGCAGGTAGGCGGCGCTGACCCATGCGGCCAGACGGGCGCGCTGGGCGTCGGTACCGGCCTCGTGGGTGTTGATCCATTCGATCTGGGGCAGCGGCGCAGTGGCCACTTCGCGTACCTTGGAGGCGGTCAGCGGCTTGAGCGCGGCCAGCACGTCGCCGGCATCCAGATCGCCGTGGCGGAAGCCGGCATTGACCGCGTCGGCGTAGGCCAGCTGCTCGGCGTCGCTGAGCTTGCCGACGTTGCCGGTGAGGCTGGCCAGCGCCGGCTTGCCGAGGCTGAAGCGGTAGTAGCCGCTGGCGTTGGCGTTGGGCATGACCCAGGTCGGCTGGCTGGCATCGGCCAGCGTCATCGAGCCGGTGGCGTGGTCGAGCATCTCGCAGGCGACCTTGCTGCCGCCGGCGGTGCCGTAGCGCACGCACACCGGCACGCCCCAGATGCGCTTCGGGTCGCCGCTGCTGCCGACCGGCAGGTAGCGACTCTGGCTCAGCTGCAACACGGTGTGGCCGTTTTTCTGTTGCAGCGTGGTCTGCACGTAGGGCACGCCGGACTGGTCGAGGAAGCTGTTGAACGCGTGCTTGAACGCTGCGCCCTTGCCCGCCGCCGTGGCGATCGCGTCGACCAGGTCGCTGGCCACCGCGTTGCCGAACTTGTGCTGCTGGATGTAGGCGCGCATGCCCTTCTGGAACGTCTTGTCGCCCACGTAGTTCTCGAACATGCCGATCACGCTGGCACCCTTCTGGTAGGTGATGCCGTCGAACGCGGTCATGATGTCGCCGTTGCCGGTGATCGGCTGGCGGATGCGCCGCGCGCTGACCAGGCTGTCGTTGGCCATGGCGCCCTGCGCACCGAGCACGCGGTCGAGGTCGGCGCGGTATTCGGGGTGCACCTGCTCGGTGATCTTCTGCTGCATCCAGGTGGCGAACGCCTCGTTCAGCCAGATGTCGTTCCACCATGCCATGGTCACCGTGTCGCCGGTCCACTGGTGCGCCAGCTCATGCGCGGTGACGTTGAAGGAGCCGCGCACGTCGCGCGCCGGCGAGTCCTTGTCGAGCAGCAGCAGCCAGTCGCGGAAGGTGACCAGGCCGGGGTTCTCCATCGCACCGGCGGCGAAGTCCGGCGCGGCCAGCAGGTCGAGTTTGCCGAACGGGTAACCGAAGCCGTAGTAGTTCTCCAGCGCGTGGATGATGCTCGGCGTTTCGCCCAGCACGTGCTGCATGCGCTGCGCCTCACCAGCGGCGGCGATACCACGCAGCGGCAACGGCTTGGCGCGGAAGGCATCGGGCGCGATGTCCGGCGCGGTGGCAATGCTCCACGGGCCCACGCCGAACGCCACCAGGTAGGTGGGCAGCGGCAGCGTCGGCGCGAAGGTGACGGTTTTCCAGCCCTTGCCGGCCGGCGCCTGGCGGATCTGCCGCGTGTTCGCCACCGCGGTCTCGGCGTCCGGGATGGTCAGGCTGAGCTGGAACGGGGTCTTGAAATCCGGCTCGTCGAAGCCGGGAAAGGCGTAGCGCGCGCTGATCGGCTCCATTTGCGTCATCGCATACGGCTGGCCCTTGGCAGTGACCTTGTACAGGCCCTGCAGCTGCGCGTTGAGCGGTGCGCGGTAGTCGATCGTGAGGGTGAGGTTCTGTGGCGGCAGCGTGCTGCCGAAATCCACCCGCGCCACGCCGGCCTTCGGGTCCACCGCCACGTACTTGCCGGTGTGCCGTTTGCCGGCGGCATCGGTGATTTCCACCTTCGATACGGTCAGCTCGCTGCCGTCCAGCCACAGATGATCGGAGGGCTTGCTCAGGGTGAGCTTGATCGTGGTGGTGCCGGAGAAATCCTGCTGCGCCGGGTCCACCTTGAACGCCAGCCGGTAGGACTGCGGCACCGCCCAGCGCGGCAGCCGGCCCTGCGGCGCCGATTCGGTGGTGGCGGCAAGCGCCGCGCCGCAGCAGGCGGCGAGCGCGGTGAACAGCAGCGGGCGGACGAGACGGCGCATGGCGGGCTTCCGTGATGAGCAAACCGCCACGCTAGGCCGGGCGTGCGGTTCGACCCAGTGCCAGAAGACATGGTCGCGCCGCGCCCGCGCGCTTCAGCCGGCCACGTCGGCCTGCTCCAGCGCCACCGCCACCGCGTGGATCACCGTGGCGATGCGCGCCGCGCTCTGGATCGGCTGGGCCGAGAGGCCGTGCTTGCGCAGGGTTTTCTCATGCGAGGCGAGGCACGCGCCGCAGCCGTTGATGGCCGAGACCGCCAGGCAGGCCAGCTCGAAGTCGAGCTTGTCGCCGCCGGGGTTGGCCATCGCGTTCATGCGCAGGCCGGCGCGCAGGGTGCCGTACTCGGGCTCTTCCACCAGGTGCACGAAGCGGTAGTAGATGTTGTTCATGCCCATGATGGTGGCGGCCACGCGAGCCCCGTTGAGCGCTTCCAGGCTGGCGTGCAAGGCGGCTTCGGCGGCGATCGCGGCGGTCAGCGGCTTGTAGCGCGCGGCGATGGCGCAGGCCAGCGCGATCACCATGATCTGCTGCTGGCTAAGGCCCGGCGCGCCGCCCGGGGTCAGCACGGACTCCAGGTTCAGGCGCAGGTCCTTGGCGTAATCAGGCAGCTGGCTTTTGAGTTCGGCAAGACTCATGGAACACCTCGGGCAATGCGACCGTGCAAGATTCCGGTCAAAAAAACCGGCGGCGAGGCGAACCTCGCCACCGGTGGGGTCACCCGCGCGTCAGCGGGGGGGGGGAGAGCGACTCTGACGCGCAGGCTGTGACAACCGCTGGGCAGATCAGGCGACCTTGAGGGTGTCTTCGCCCTGGCTCCAGTTGCACGGGCACAGCTCGTCGGTCTGCAGCGCATCGAGCACGCGCAGCACTTCGGCCGGGTTGCGGCCGACCGAGCCGTCGGTGACGTAGACGAAGCGGATCACGCCTTCCGGGTCGACCAGGAAGGTGGCGCGCTGCGCCACGCCGTCCTCGGTGAGGATGCCGAGCGCGTTGGACAGGTCCTTCTTGATGTCCGCCAGCATCGGGAACTTCAGCTCGCGCAGGTCCTTGTGGTCCTTGCGCCAGGCCAGATGCACGAACTCGCTGTCGGTGCTGGCGGCCAGCACCTGGCAGTCGCGGTCGGCGAACTGGCTGTTGACGTCGCTGAAGCCCTTGATCTCGGTCGGGCAGACGAAGGTGAAGTCCTTCGGGTAGAAGAACACGCACAGCCACTTGCCCTTGTAGGTGCCGTTGTCGATGTTCTGGAACGCCTTGTCCAGGCTCTCGATCGAGACAGTGGCGGGGACGTTGAACTGCGGAAACTTGTCGCCGATGGTCAGCATGGAATGATCCTTTGCAAGCGGTGGAAGAAGTCGGAAACGGTGGCCGGAGCAGCGCCGTGTCGCACAAGATAGGGGGATCTCTTGCATTGCACAAATTGATTGTTACCATCGACATCATAGGCACTGACTATCAATTATCCGGAGGCAAGCCATGAACCTGCGCGATCTCCAGTACCTGGTCGCCCTGGCCGAGCATCGGCACTTCGGCCGCGCCGCCGAGGCGTGCTTCGTCAGCCAGCCGACCCTCTCCACGCAAATCAAGAAGCTGGAGGACGAACTGGGGGTGCCGCTGGTCGAACGCACGCCGCGCAAGGTGCTGCTGACCGAGGTGGGACGCGACATCGCCGAACGCGCCCGCGAGGTGCAGCACGGCATCGAGCAGATCCGCGCGGTGGCCCGGCGCACGCTCGATCCGGAATCGGGCACGGTGCGGCTGGGCATCTTTCCCACGCTGGGGCCGTACCTGCTGCCGCACGCGCTGCCGCTGGTGCGGGCGGCGTTTCCGCGGCTGGAGTTGTTGCTGGTCGAGGAAAAGACCGAGGCGCTGCTGCGGCTGCTGCGCGAGGGCAAGCTCGACGCCTGCATCGTGGCGCTGCCACTGCACGAGGACAGCCTGCGCAGCGAGCTGCTGTTCGAGGAGCCGTTCCTGCTGGCGGTGTCGCACGCGCACCCGCTGGCACACCGGCACGGCCAGCTGAAGCTGGCGGATCTGTCCAACCAGAACCTGCTGCTGCTGGAGGACGGCCACTGCCTGCGCGATCAGGCGCTGGAGGTATGCCACCTGGCCGGTGCCGGCGAACGCAGCGGCTTTCGCGCCACCAGCCTGGAGACGCTGCGGCAGATGGTGGCGGCCAACGTCGGCATCACCCTGCTGCCGGCGCTGGCGGTGCGGCCGCCGGTGGCGCCGCTGGAAAACCTGCACCTGATCGAGTTCAAGGGCCAGCCGCCGAGCCGCCGCGTCGCGCTGGCATGGCGCAAGAGTTCGGCGATGGATGCGTTTCTGCAGCGGCTCGCCGCGGTGATCCGGCAGCTTCCCGCCGACCTGCTCGATACACGCGCCGCCGCCACGCCGCCGGTCGCGGTGACGGCCAAACCGGCCCGGCGCCGACCTGCGCGGCCATAGCCGCGCGCTATGGTCATCATCGGCACAATCAATTGCATTGCCGCCGCGGCGAGCGCTAGGCTCGATCCCTGCGGTCGTCACGATCGCCCTCGCATTACCCTCCCAGCCGCAACGTCACGAGGTGTTGTCATGAGCCGTCTGAAAGGTTCCAAGACCGAGGAAAACCTGAAGTACGCCTTCGCCGGCGAGTCCCAGGCCAACCGCCGCTACCTGTACTTCGCCACCAAGGCCGACGTCGAGGGCTACAACGATGTGGCCTCGGTGTTCCGTTCCACCGCGGAGGGCGAGACCGGCCACGCGCACGGCCATCTCGAATACCTGGAGGAGGTCGGCGATCCGGCCACCGGGCTGCCGTTCGGTGCGACCTCGGACAACCTGAAGTCGGCGATCGCCGGCGAGACGCACGAGTACACCGACATGTACCCGGGCATGGTCAAGGCCGCCCGCGACGAGGGCTTCGACGAGATCGCCGACTGGTTCGAGACGCTGGCCAAGGCCGAACGCTCGCATGCCAACCGCTTCCAGCGCGCGCTGGACGAGCTGAAGTAGCGTGCTGAAGCGGCGGCCCGCCGGCCGCCGCTTCGCCGTCTCATCAGGACGTTTCAGCAGTCCATTTCGGCAAGCCGTCGCGCGCGCCGGCGCCGGCGGCCAGTTGATCCAGTTCTGCGGCTTCATATCGCGGCTTCGTGCCGAAGGAACCACGCATGGCCGAGCAACCGCCCGTCGACTCGTCAGGCACGTCACCCGGTGCCCGCGAAGGCGGCGTGCAAGCGCCTACCCGCCATCCGTTGGGCTGGACCGAGCCCGGCTTCTGGGAGCAGGCGCAGCTCGACGCCGAACTGGAGCGCGTGTTCGACGCCTGCCACGGCTGTCGCCGCTGCGTCAGCCTGTGCCATGCCTTCCCCACCCTGTTCGACCTGATCGACAACTCCGCCACCATGGAAGTGGACGGCGTGGCCGCCTCCGATTACCCCAGGGTGACCGAGCACTGCTACCTCTGCGACCTGTGCTATCAGACCAAGTGCCCGTACATTCCGCCGCACCCGTGGGCGATCGACTTTCCGCACCTGATGCTGCGCGCCAAGGCGGTGGCGTTCCGCCGCGACGGCGCGCCGCTGTCGGCGAAGATCCTCTCCAGCACCACCGCGGTGGGCAAACTGGCCTCGATCCCGGTGGTGGTACAGGCGGTGAACGCGGCCAACCGCAACCCCGTCGCGCGCAAGCTGCTGGAAAAAACTCTCGGCGTCGATGCCGACGCGCGCGTGCCCGAATACCACTCGCCCAGTGCGCGCAAGCGGCTGCGTGATCTCGACGGCAACGGCACGGCCACCCCCGCCGGGCGCACGCGCGGCAAGCTGGCGCTGTTCGCCACCTGCTACTGCAATCACTCGGCGCCCGGCGTGGTGGAGGATCTGGCCGCCGTGATGCAGCACAACGCGATCCCGCTCAAGCTGGTACCACGCGAGGTGTGCTGCGGCATGCCCAAGCTGGAGCTGGGCGACCTCGACAGCGTGGCCAGTTACAAGCAGCAGAACATTCCCGTGCTGGCCGCACTGGTGCGCGATGGCTTCGACCTCACCGCGGCGGTGCCCTCCTGCGTGCTGATGTTCAAGCAGGAGCTGCCGCTGATGTTTCCCGACGACGCGGACGTCGCGCTGGTCAAGGCGCACTTCTTCGATCCGTTCGAATACCTGATGGAGCGCCACCGTTACGGCCTGCTCGCGAGCGACTTCAAGCAGCCGCTGGGCAAGGTGGCGTGGCAGGTGCCGTGCCACCAGCGGGTGCAGAACATCGGCCCGAAAACGCGCGACATCCTCCAGCTGATTCCGGACACCGAGGTGGTGACGATCGAACGCTGCTCCGGCCACGACGGCACCTACGGGGTCAAGCAAAAGACCTACGCGATCTCGCGCAAGATCGCCAGGCCGGTGGAAAAGCGCGTCGAGCAGGCGCAGCCCGACCACTTCACCAGCGACTGCCCGATGGCCGGCGGCCACATCGCGCACGGGCTGCATGACAAGCCGGGCGCCGAGCATCCGCTGAGCCTGCTGCGCAAGGCTTACGGCATCTGAGCGGTGCGCGCAGCGTTGGCGCCACCCACACCCGGCATGGATCAACCGACATGAACAAGCTGACCCGCGACGACCTGCTGACCCTGGAAGCCTATGCCCGCGAGCGCCCGGCGCTGCGCGGCGAGGTGATCGCGCACAAGCGGCGGCGCACCATCCCGCTGGGCGAGCACCTCAGCGTGGTGTTCGAGGACCGGCGCAGCGTGCAGTACCAGATCCAGGAGATGCTGCGGATCGAGCGCATCTTCGAGGCTGCCGGCATCCAGGCCGAACTGGATGCCTACAACCCGCTGATCCCGGATGGAAGCAACCTCAAGGCGACCCTGCTGGTGCAGTACGACGACCCTGCCCAGCGCGCGCGCGAGCTGCAGAAGCTGCGCGGGCTGGAAGACCACATCGAGCTGCAGGTGGGGGATGACCGCGTCACCGCGATCGCCGACGAGGACATGGAACGCAGCAACGCGCAGAAGACCTCGGCCGTGCACTTCCTGCGCTTCGAGCTGAGCCCGGCGATGCTGGCCGCGTGGAACGACTACCGCCACCCGGTGATCATGCGCAGCACGCATCCGGCCTGCCGCGTCGAGGCCGCGCTGACGCCCGCACAGCGCGATGTGCTGGCAGCCGACTTCCGCTGAGCATGCGCAAGCTCTGGTTCGGTGCCACCCTGCTGCTGGTGCTGTGGGGCGCGGCATCATGGTGGCGTGGTCGCCCGCTGCAGCCGCCGCCCGGCGTGCTGGCACCCGACGCCCCGGTGCAGGTCGACCTCGAGCACGGCGCCCAGCTGCAGCAGGGCGACGTCACCCTCACCACCCGCGCGCATGTCGACATCACCGCGCGCGTGCTGTCGCGCAAGGATTATTCCTTCGGTGCCGACGCCAGACTCATTCCCGAGGATCTCGCGCTGGGCTGGGGCCGCATGTC
>JAJXTX010000100.1:2537-8778 GCA_021783385.1 Pseudomonadota bacterium | reverse complement strand
TCGGCCACGCGGGTGCGCACCAGGGTGCCCTGGTTGGAGATCAGCATCAGCTCGTGCGCTTCGGTGACCTGAGTGGCCGCCACCAGCGCGCCGTTGCGCTCGGAACACTGGATGCCGATCACGCCCTGGGTGCCGCGGCCCTTCTTGGTGAACTCGACCAGCTGGGTGCGCTTGCCGTAGCCGCGTGCGGTGGCAGTGAGGATGTCGCCCTCCGCCGCCACGATCAGCGAGACCACCTCGGCGCCCTCGGCCAGCCGCATGCCGCGCACGCCGGTGGCGGTGCGGCCCATCGAGCGCACGGTATTCTCGTCGAAGCGGTTCACCTTGCCGTTGGAGGCGAACAGCAGGATGTCGCTGTTGCCGTCGGTGAGTGCCACGTTGACCAGCGCATCGCCCTCGTCCAGCTTGATCGCGATCTTGCCCTTCTGCAGCTGGAAGGCGAATTCGGTGAGCGGGGTTTTCTTGACGGTGCCGTGGCGGGTGGCGAAGAACACGAAGCGATCGTCGCTGTACTCGCGCACCGGCAGCACCGCCTGCACCTTCTCGCCCTCGCCCAGCGGCAGCAGGTTGACGATCGGCTTGCCGCGCGCGCCGGGGCCGGCTTCCGGCATCTGGTAGACCTTGAGCCAGTAGACGCGGCCGGTGCTGGTGAAGGTGAGCAGGGTGTCGTGCGTGTTGACCACCCACAGCTGCTCGACCACATCCTCGTCCTTCAACGCGGAGGCCGAGCGGCCCTTGCCGCCGCGCTTCTGCGCGCGGTAGGTGCTGGCCGGCTGGCGCTTGATGTAGCCGGTGTGCGACAGCGTGACCACCACGTCTTCCGGGGCGATCAGGTCGAGCACGTTGAGGTCTTCCTGCGAGTGCTGGATCTCGGTGCGCCGCGCGTCGCCGAACTCCTCCTTGACCGCCGCCAGCTCGCCGCGGATCACTTCCAGCAGGCGCTCGGGGTTTTCCAGGATCTCGATCAGGGCACGGATGGTTTCCAGGATCTGCCGGTATTCGTCGGAGAGCTTCTCCTGCTCCAGCCCGGTCAGGCGGTGCAGCCGCATCGCCAGGATTTCCAGCGCCTGCGCTTCGGACAACTGGTAGCCGTCGTCCTTCAGACCGTCGCGCGGGTCCATCTCCTCCGGCCGCGACGCATGGGCGCCGGTGGCCGACAGCAGGGCGCGCACCAGGCCGGCTTCCCAGCGACGCGAGACCATGCGCTCGCGCGCCTCGGCCGGCGACGCCGAGGTCTTGATCAGCTCGATCATGGCGTCGATGTTGGCCAGCGCCACGGTCAGGCCTTCGAGGATGTGCGCGCGGGCGCGTGCCTTGCGCAGCTCGAAGATGGTGCGCCGGGTGACCACCTCGCGGCGGTGGCGGATGAAGGCCTCGAGGATGTCCTTGAGGTTCAGCAGCCGCGGCTGACCGTCCAGCAGCGCCACCATGTTGATGCCGAAGGTGACCTGCAGCTGGGTCTGCTGGAACAGGTTGTTCAGCACCACGTCGCCCATCGCGTCGCGACGGATCTCGATGACGATGCGCATGCCGTCCTTGTCGGATTCGTCGCGCAGCTCGCTGATGCCTTCGAGCTTCTTTTCCTTCACCAGCTCGGCGATCTTCTCGATCAGCCGCGCCTTGTTCACCTGGTATGGCAGCTCGTGGACGATGATCGTCTCGCGACCGTTCGCCTCGGTTTCCACTTCGGCGCGGGCGCGCACCAGAATGCGGCCGCGCCCGGTGCGGTACGCCTCGATGATGCCGGAGGAGCCGTTGATGATGCCGTAGGTGGGGAAATCCGGCCCCGGGATGTAGTGCATCAGATCGTCGATGCCCAGCGCGGGATCGTCGATCAACGCCATGGTGGCGGCGATCACTTCGTTGATATTGTGCGGCGGGATGTTGGTGGCCATGCCCACCGCGATGCCGGCCGAACCGTTGATCAGCAGGTTCGGCACGCGCGCCGGCAGCACCAGCGGCTCGTGCTCGCTCTCGTCGTAGTTGGGGCCGAAGTCGACGGTTTCCTTGTCGATGTCGGCCAGCAGTTCGTGCGTGAGGCGCGACATGCGCACCTCGGTGTAACGCATCGCGGCCGGGTTGTCGCCATCGACCGAGCCGAAGTTGCCCTGACCATCGACCAGCATGTAGCGCAGCGAGAACGGCTGCGCCATGCGCACGATGGCGTCGTACACCGACGCGTCGCCGTGCGGATGGTACTTACCGATCACGTCACCGACCACGCGGGCGGATTTCTTGTACGGCTTGTTCCAGGCGTTGCCGAGGTCGTTCATCGCGAACAGGACGCGGCGATGCACGGGTTTCAGGCCATCGCGCACGTCCGGGAGGGCGCGTCCCACGATCACGCTCATGGCGTAATCGAGGTAGCTCTGGCGCATTTCATCTTCGATGTTGACGCGAATGATTTCTTTGGCGAGATCTGCCATGAATCGGCTTTCCTGATGACGAAAGTGGGCGCTGGCACCGCGCCTCAAGCGCATGCGCGAGCGGCCCGAAAACAACCGGTGGAGTGTAGCATGAAAGGTGCTGGATAGACAGTATTTTATCTATTCATATCAATAACTTACGTGGGTGTCTTGGCGCCCCTGAAAAGCATCCCGCGCGCGGTCGCGAAATTGACCAGCGCGGCCACCGCCGAACCGCCGGCCGCGGCCACCGCCGGCCACCGGTGCAGGGCAGCAAAGTTCAGCAGCAGCAACGCGTAAATCCCGTAGTTGATCACCGCCCCGAAGCTCATCAGGCCCAGCCAGTGCAGCCACTCGGCATGCGCTGCACGGTCGCTGCGACGGGCGGCAAAGGTGTAGCGGCGGTTCCACCACCAGGTGACGGTGGCGGCGAGCAGGAACGAGATGACCCGGGCCAGATACGGGTTCCAGTGCTGCCAGCCCACCAGCAGCTGCACCACGCTGGCGTCGATCAGCAGCCCGAGCACGCCGCCCACCGCGAACAGGCTGATTTCGCGTGACAGCTTCAGCATCCGAACATCGCCTGCATCGCGATGCTGCCGGGCCGCTCGATCACACCGCGCTCGGTGACGATGGCGTCGATCAGTTCGGCTGGCGTCACATCGAACACCGGGTTCCAGGCCTGCGCGCCCTCGACCACGGTACGCATTCCAGCCGTGCTGAGCAGCTCGGCCGGATCGCGCAGCTCGATCGCGATCTCCTCGCCGGTGCCGGTAGCCATGTCGACGGTGGACGACGGCGCCACCACCATGAACCTCACGCCGTGGTAGCGCGCGGCGATCGCCAGCTGGTAGGTGCCGATCTTGTTCGCGGTGTCGCCGTTGGCAGCGATGCGGTCGGCGCCCACGATCACCCACTGCACGGCGCCGGATTTCATCAGGTGGGCGGCGGCGGAGTCGGCGATCAGCTGCGCCGGAATGCCGTCGCGCACCAGCTCCCACATGGTCAGCCGCGCGCCCTGCTGCCACGGCCGCGTCTCACCGGCATAGACGCGGGCGATGCGGCCGGCCGCCACGCCGGCGCGGATCACGCCCAGCGCAGTGCCGTAGCCGGCGGTGGCCAGCGAGCCGGTGTTGCAGTGGGTCAGCACGCCGGCAGGGGCGGCAATCAGCGCGGCGCCGAGTTCACCCATGCGCCGATTGGCGGCCAGATCCTCATCCTGGATCGCCTGCGCTTCGTGCAGCAGCGCCGCGGCGTCGGCGCCGGCGGCGATCCGCTTCTTCATGCGATCCAGTGCCCACATCAGATTGACCGCGGTGGGCCGCGCCGCGCGCAGCATCGCCAACACCTCGGCCATGGCCGCATCCTGCTGCGCGGCCATCGCCACGCCCCAGGCCGCGGCGATCCCGATCGCTGGCGCGCCGCGTACCGCCAGATCGCGGATCGCCTGGGTCACCTGGGCCGCATCGAAGCAGTCGATCCAGCGTTCCTCATGCGGCAGCCGACGCTGATCGAGCAGGCGCAGATGATCGCCCTGCCACTGCACGGCACGGATGGAGTCATGCGTTTCGTTGACGGTATGCATCCGCCCATTATCGCCGAAGCGGGCGACAGCGGGCGCCGGTTTCAGCAGGCGCAGCGCGGTGCCTTCACGGCGCCTCGGGCATCACCAGCCACAGGATCAGATACAGCAGGATGCCCGAGCCGCCCATCAGGGTCAGCACGATCCAGCCCACCCTGACCAGGGTCGGATCCCAGCCGAAATAGTCGGCGATGCCGGCGCAGACGCCCGCCAGTTTCCGGTCACTGCGCGAACGATACAACCGCTTGTCGGAAGTCACTGATCGTCTCCTGCCAACTCAATCACGCGTCCGCAGCCATTGATGGATCGCCGGCGGCACCTCGCGCTGCGCGCGACCGGACACATAGATGCCGATGTGCCCGCCCTTGAACGCAAGCTGGGTGTAGTCGCTGCTGCCGAGGTGCTTTCCCAGCGCGCGCGACGCGTCCGGCGGCACCAGGTGATCCTGTTCGGCAAAGATGTTCAGTACCGGCAGGGTCAGTTTGCCCAGCTCCACCGGCCGGCCGCCGATCTCCAGCGTGCCCTTGACCAGCTTGTTGCCCTGGTAGAAATCCTTGATGAACTGGCGGAACGCCTCGCCGGCCTGATCCGGCGAATCGAAGATCCAGCGTTCCATCCGCAGGAAGTTCTCCAGCTCGACCGGGTTGTCGAGGATGTCGACCATGCCGATGTATTTCTGCTGATTCAGCCGCACCGGTTTCAGGGTGAGGTAGACGTAGTTCATCAGCCCGGCGGGGATATTGCCCAGGGTGTCGACGAACCGATCCACGTCGAGATTGCGGCACCAGTGCGACAGCATGTTGTCCGGCGTATGGAAGTCCACCGGGGTGACCATGGTGATCAGGTTTTTCACCTTGTCCGGATGCAGCGCGCTGTAGCACAGCGAGAACGCGCCGCCCTGGCAGATACCGAGCAGGTTGATCGCGTCCAGCCGGTGCCGCTGGCGCACGGCGTCGACGCAGCGATCGAGGTAGCCGTTGATGTAATCGTCCAGCGTCAGCCAGCGATCGGCGCCGTCGGGGTAGCCCCAGTCGATCAGATAGACGTCCTCGCCCTGTTCCAGCAGGTTGCGCACCATTGAACGGTCGGCCTGCAGGTCAGTCATCCAGACCGTGTTGACCAGGGCATAGACAATCAGCAGCGGCGTTTTCGAGGTGGGCCTGGCCTGACCGGTGAAGTGCCAGACCTTCAGCTTGTCTTCGCTGTAGACCAGCTCGCGCGGCGTATTGGCGTACTCCGGCTCGCGCATGCCGCGCAGGTGACCCATGCCGGCAGCCAGCTTGCGCTGGAATGCCGCGATATCGCCCAGTGCCTTGGCCGGATCGATGCGCAATGGCGTGTACATGACAGCGTCTCCTTACTTGCGCTTGCGCGGCCTGGCCGGCGCGACGGGTGGGGTGCGGGTGCGGGAGGCGGCGGCCGCCTTGCTGGCAGCAGGTTGGCGCGCCGCGGCCGGCGGCGCCTTGGTCAGGGACTTTTTCGCGGCGGTCGGGCGCGGCTTCGGCTTTGCGACGGACTTCCTTACGGCCGATCGCTGCGGCTGCGCCGGCGCCGGACCAGCCGCCGCCGGATTGACCGCGGCCAGCCGCTGCCGCAGCGCCGCCAGCTCGCGCTGCAGGCTGGCGATATCGTCGGTGTGGTCCTTCACGGTCACCGCCTTGCCGGCACGCAGTTCGCGGCGCAGCGCCTGCAGCCGCTCGCCGAGGCTGGAGACTTCGCTGCGCGTGGGCACGCCGAGCTGCTGGCACAGCTGCTCGGTCTGCTGCTGCTGCAGCTGGCGCACGCGCATCTGCGTGTTGACCATCTCGCCATAGACCTCGCGAAACTCCTCGGTCAGCGCGATCTGCGCATAGGCTTCTTCGGCGGCATCCACCCACAGGTCGTACAGCGCCTTGAGCGAGTTGATCTGGCGCCCGGGCTCGGCATGCTCGGCGAGCTTGTCCTGCAGGCGCTCCATGCCCTGCGCGTTGGCGCGCTGAATCAGCGCCTGGTAGCGCGCGGAGGCCTGCAGCGATTCCGTCACGGCGGCCAGCATGTCCTGCTGCAGCATCTGCTGTTCGCGGTTCAGGCCAAAGGCCGGGGTAGCGCCGTGGCTGCCGGCCAGACCGGCGAAACCACCGGACTGCTGCGCCGCCTGCATCCACGCCTGCCACTGCTGCGTGAAGCCCTGCGCGCCGGCGCTGTCGATACCGCTGAATGCCTGTGCCAGCGGCTGGCTGGCGCCGCCGAACAGCTGCTGCAGCTGCTGGCGCCA
>JAJXTX010000100.1:0-2437 GCA_021783385.1 Pseudomonadota bacterium | reverse complement strand
CGCGGCGCGTACTCGCTCATCTCCGTGCGCGCGGTGCTGAGCGCCTTGTTCATCTCGCCGAGGATATGCAGGCGACCGCGCTTGGCCTGCGCCAGCGCCACCTGCATGATTTCCTCGGTGATGCCGTCGATCTTGATGTCCATCTGCAGCGCGGAAATGCCCTCGGCACTGCCGGCCACCTTGAAGTCCATGTCGCCGAGGTGATCCTCGTCGCCGAGGATGTCGGACAGCACCACGAAGTCGGCGCCCTCCTTCACCAGGCCCATCGCGATGCCGGCCACCGGCGCCTTCAGCGGCACGCCCGCGTCCATCATCGCCAGCGAGGAGCCGCACACCGAAGCCATCGACGAGGAGCCGTTGGACTCGGTGATTTCCGAGACCACGCGCAGCACGTACGGGAATTCCTCGATGCTGGGCTTGACCGCCTGCACGCCGCGCTTGGCAAGGCGGCCGTGGCCGATCTCTCGGCGCTTGGGCGCACCGAAGCGGCCGGCCTCGCCCACCGAGAACGGCGGGAAGTTGTAGTGGAACAGGAACGGATCCTTCGACTCGCCTTCCGGCGCGTCGATGATCTGCGCATCGCGCGTGGTACCCAGCGTGACGACGACCAGTGCCTGCGTCTCGCCGCGGGTGAACAGCGCCGAGCCGTGGGTGCGCGGCAGCACGCCGACGCGGGCGGTGATCGCACGCACGTCGTCCAGCTGGCGACCGTCGATGCGCACCTTGGTCTTCAGCACGCTGTCGCGCATGGTGTGGTATTCGAGCTCGCCGAACTCCTTGGCCAGCTCGCCGGACGCCCAGCCGTGGGCTTCGGCCTGGGGCTTCAGCTCGGCCATCACGTCGGCCTTGATCGCCGAGATCGCGTCGCGGCGCTGCAGCTTGTCGCGCACCTGGAACGCCTGCGCCAGCTTGTCGCCGACGGCGCCCTTGATGGCAGCAACCAGCGACTCGTTGCGCGCCGGCGGCTGCCAGTCCCACGACGGCCTGGCGGCCTCGGCGGCCAGCTCGGCGATGGCGCGGATCGCCACCTGCATCTGCTGGTGACCGAACATCACCGCGCCCAGCATCACGTCCTCGGACAGCAGCTTGGCTTCGGATTCCACCATCAGCACCGCGCCCGCGGTGCCGGCGACGACCAGATCCAGCTCGGAGGTCTTCAGCTCGGTGTGGGTCGGATTGAGCAGGTACTTGCCAGCGGCGTAGCCCACGCGGGCGGCACCGATCGGGCCCTTGAACGGGATCCCGGCCAGGCTCAGCGCAGCCGAGGCACCGAGCAGCGCCACGATGTCGCCGTCGACCTCGGGGTTGAGCGAGACAACCTGGGCGATCACCTGCACTTCGTTCTTGAAGTCCTCGGGGAACAGCGGGCGCACCGGACGATCGATCAGACGCGAGGTCAGCGTCTCCTTCTCGGTCGGTCGGCCTTCGCGCTTGAAGAAGCCGCCCGGGATGCGGCCGGCCGAGTAGAACTTCTCGACGTAATCGACGGTGAGCGGAAAGAAATCCTGCCCTTCCTTCTGCTTGGTGGCCGCCACCGCGGTGACCAGCACCACCGTGCCGCCCATGCTGGCCATGACGGCACCGGAGGCCTGGCGGGCAATTTCGCCCGTCTCCAGCGTGACTTCGTGACTACCGTACTGGAATGACTTGGTTACTTTTGCCACGTGGGAATTCCTGAGTTTTATTTGAGAGTGCAGCCAAGGATGGCCGCTGCTTGATCTCAGCGTTCACGGACGAACGCACAAACTACTGCCGCACGAATTACCTGCGCAGGCCGAGGCGTTCGATCAGGGTCTGATAGCGCGCCAGATCGCGATCCTTCAGATAGCTGAGCAGGCGCTTGCGCTGGTTGACCAGCTTCAGCAGGCCACGGCGGGAATGATGATCCTGCTTGTGCTCCTTGAAGTGGCCGGTGAGATGGTCGATGCGGGCGGACAGCAGCGCCACCTGGACTTCCGACGAGCCGGTGTCGTTGGGCACTCGGCCGAAATCAGCAATGATCTTGCCGGTTTGTTCTGCGGTGAGAGACATGGGTATACGTTCCTTGAAAGGCGATGCGAAGCTTGCGCAACGTCACCGTGATGACGTTGCGCAAGCTTCGCCTTGATGAATGAAAGCGCTGAAATAACCCGCTTATTCTACCGATGCGGGCGGTATGACAACAAGAGCGGAAGCGGCAGGGGGCCGAATCGTTCAGGCCGGTGGCAGATTGAAGCCGCGCAGAATGCGCGCGCGCCCCTGCTCGTCCAGTTCGAGCAGCGCCAGCAGGGCGCCGTCGCTGGCATACGCCGCGCAGCGCCCAAGGCCGGATGAAGCGGCCAGCACAACCGGCTGGCCGCGTGAAATGGCCATGCTTTGGGCGTCGTCGAGCCGCAGTGCGGGCAGCTCCGCCAGCCCGGCAGCCACCGGCAGCAGGCAGGCCAGCAGCGCCTCGTCA
>JAJXTX010000099.1:5051-8805 GCA_021783385.1 Pseudomonadota bacterium | reverse complement strand
CCCTACGTGCAGGCGCTGGTGGCCGCCGCGCGCGATGGCGTCGACGTGCGCCTGCTGGTGCCCGGCAGCAGCGACATCCCGGCGGTGGCCGGCATGTCGCGCGCCGGCTACCGCCCGCTGCTGCAGGCCGGTATCCGCGTATTCGAGTGGAACGGCTCGATGCTGCATGCGAAGACCGCCGTGGCCGATGGCCAGTGGGCGCGGGTCGGTTCGTCCAACCTCAACATCGCCAGCTGGCTGGGCAACCGCGAGATCGACGTGGCGGTGGAGGACACCGGCTTTGCCGGCCAGCTCGCCGCGCAGTACGAGCAGGACCTGCAGCAGGCCACCGAGATCGTGCTGGCGCCGCATCGCCGGCGCCGGCGCGAACAGGTGCGCAGCAGCACGGCACGGCCGCCGCGCGTGCGCCGCGCCGGCGGCAGCTCCAGCCGTGCGGCGGTGGGCGCGCTGCGCATCGCCAACAGCGTCGGCGCCGCGCTCAGGCCGCACCGTGTGCTGGACGACAGCTCAGGTGTCCCGCTGCTGGCCGCCGCGCTGGTGCTGGCCGCGCTGGCGCTGGTGGCGATGCTGTGGCCGGCGTCGATCGGCTGGCCGTTCGGCGTGCTGGCGGCATGGTTCTCGCTCAACCTGGGCATCCGCCGCTGGCGCCAGCGCCGGCGCGGCTCGCACACCGCGTGAGTCGGCGCGGGCGCGCATGCTAGGCTCGCCCTCCCATGCCGCTCCCCGACGACGACACCCCACGCCACATCCTCACGCCCAGTACGCTCAACCGGCTGGTGCGCGATCTGCTGGGCGACGTGTTTCCGCTGGTGTGGATCGAGGGCGAGCTGTCGAACGTGGCGCGGCCCGCTTCCGGCCACCTGTATTTCACGCTGAAGGACAACGGCGCCCAGGTGCGCTGCGCGATGTTCAAGCCGAAGACGGCGGCGCTGCGCTTCCGCCCGGTCGACGGCCTGCAGGTGCTCTTGCGCGCCCGGGTCGGCCTGTACGAACCGCGCGGCGAATTCCAGCTGGTCGCCGAGAGCATGGAACCGGCCGGCGAAGGTGCGCTGCAGCGCGAGTTCGAACAGCTGAAGGCGCGGCTCGAGGCGGAGGGCCTGTTCGCGCCCGCGCGCAAGCGCGCCCTGCCCCGCTACGCACGGCGCATCGGCGTGATCACCTCGGCCACCGGCGCGGCGATCCGCGACGTGCTGAGCGTGCTGGCGCGCCGCTGGCCGCTGGCCGAGGTCGAACTGCTGCCGGTGCCGGTGCAGGGCCGCGAGGCGCCGCCGGCGATCGCGGCGATGCTGCGCAAGGCCTCCGCCAGCGCCCGCTACGACGTGCTGCTGCTGACCCGCGGCGGCGGCTCGCTGGAAGACCTGTGGGCATTCAATGACGAGAGCGTGGCGCGCGCGATCCACGCCAGCGCGGTGCCGGTGGTGTCGGCGGTCGGTCACGAGATCGATTTCAGCATCGCCGATTTCGTGGCCGACCTGCGCGCGCCCACGCCCTCGGCCGCGGCCGAGCTGCTGGTCCCGGATGCAGCGGCGGTCACGCGCCACCTGCAGCAGCTGCAGCAGCGCCTGCACACCCTGCAGCAGCGGCAGCTGCAGGGACAGGCGCAGCGTGTCGATCACCTGCTGACGCGGCTGCAGGCGCAGCGACCACAGGCGCGGCTGGCGCGCGATCGCGAGCGGCTGCTGCACCTGCAGCGGCGGCTGGCGGCCGTGCTGCTTGACCAGGGCCAGCGCCGGCAGCTGCGGCTGCAGCGCGTGCACGCCCGGCTGCTGGCGCAGCATCCGCGCCTGCGCCTGCCGCTGCTGGCGCGCCGGCTGGCCGAGCAGGATCAGCGCCTGCGCCGCGCCCTGGTGCTGACCCTGGAGCGCGACCGGACCGCGCTGCGCCACGCGCTGCGCGCGCTGCACGCAGTGAGCCCGCTGGCCACGCTGGAGCGCGGCTACGCGATCGTGTTCGACGCCACAGGCAACGTGCTGCGCTCCACCGCGGCAGTCAGTCCCGGCGAGCGGCTGCGCGTGCGGCTGGCGGACGGCGAGCTGCCGCTGCAGGTGCTCGACCGCTGACCGCTGCGCACGGGCAGCGGGCTTCTCACGACCGCTGTACATGCCGCACTCTTATGCTTGTGTGATCGCCGCCGCCCAGGCCCACACCATGCTCCGCAAAACCTATCCCTACTATCTGGCCAACCGGCCGCAGCAGCCGAACGCCGCGCTGGCCGTGCTGGACAAGTACAGCGGCAAGGTCGCCACCCGCGTGGCGCTGCCGGACGCCAGGGCTACCGAGAAAGCCATCGCCGCCGCGGTGAAGGCGGCGCGACCGATGCGCGAGTTCAAGCCATGGGCGCGGCAGGCGGTGCTGCAACACTGCGCCAGCCGCTTCGCCGAGCGCCGGGACGAGCTGGCCTATGCGCTGTGCGTGGAGGCGGGCAAGCCGATCGCCGATGCGGCCGGCGAGGTGACACGGCTGATCGAGACGTTCCGGATCGCCGCCGAGGAAGCCGTGCGCGGCAACGGCGAAACCCTGAACCTGGAACTGGCCAGCCGTCTGGACGGCTATCACGGTTATACCCGCCGCGTGCCGCTTGGCCCGGTGTCGTTCATCACGCCGTTCAACTTTCCGCTCAACCTGGTGGCACACAAGGTGGCGCCGGCGATCGCTGCCGGCTGCCCGTTCGTGCTGAAGCCGGCGGAGAAAACCCCGCTCGGCGCGCTGCTGATCGGCGAGGTGCTGGCCGAGACCGACCTGCCGCGCGGCGCGTTCTCGATCCTGCCGCTGGACGGCCGGCACGCCTCGCCGCTGGTCGAGGACCCGCGCTTCAGGCTGCTCTCCTTCACCGGCGGCCAGATCGGCTGGGAGCTGAAAGCCCGCGCGGGGCACAAGAAGGTGACGCTGGAACTGGGCGGCAACGCCGCGTGCATCGTCGATGCGGATCAGGGCGCCAAGCTCGATCGCGTGGTCGAGCGACTGATCTTCGGCGCGTTCTACCAGTCCGGCCAGAGCTGCATCAGCGTGCAGCGCATCTACGCCCACGCCGATGTCTACGACGCGCTGAAAAAGAAGCTGGTCGCCGCCGCGAGGAAGCTCACCGCAGGCGATCCGAAAAGGAAAGGCACCTTCCTCGGCCCGATGATCGACGAGGCCGCCGCCACGCGCCTGCATGGCTGGATCGAGGAAGCGCGCCAGGCCGGCGCCCGCCTGCTATGCGGCGGCCAGCGCAAGGGCAGCATGCTGGCCGCGACGCTGATGGAGGACGTGCCGCGCGACGCGCGGGTGAACCGGCAGGAAGTGTTCGGCCCGTTCGCCCTGCTCGCTCCGTTCAAGGCCTTCGACGACGCCCTCGCGATGGTCAACGACTCCGACTTCGGCCTGCAGGCCGGCATCTTCACCGACAGCCTGGCGCACGCCATGCGCGCCTGGAACGAGCTGGAACAGGGTGGCGTGATCGTCAACGACGTGCCCAGCTTCCGCGTCGACAACATGCCCTACGGCGGCGTGAAGCTCTCCGGCCTGGGCCGTGAAGGCGTGCGCTATGCGATCGAGGACATGACCGAGCTGCGCCTGATGGTGATGCGCGAGAGCTGAGTTTCCGCGATCAGCGGCCGGCCGGGATCAGCGGCGAGCGCACCGCCGGCGCGTTCCAGCCCAGCGCGTTGTACACGCGAAAGCGGGCAATGCCGAGGTATTCGTGCAGGGCCGCGTCGCACAGCGCCATGTTCCACGCCAGCGGCCACGGCGACAGCACCGCCTCGACGTCGCC
>JAJXTX010000099.1:0-4951 GCA_021783385.1 Pseudomonadota bacterium | reverse complement strand
CGCCGGCGGCGGCTACCTGCCGCTGACCGTGCCCAACCTGCCGCAGGCGGTGGGATTTTTCCACGAGGTGCTGAACTGCGAGCCGCTCAGCGAGGGTGTGAGCCCGGGCACGACGGCCGTTGCCCTGCTGGACTGCGGCGACGGCAGCATGGTCGAACTGTCAGCGGGCACCTCCCGCACGAACCCGCCTGGCCGGCGTGCAGCGGCCGAACCCGTGCTGGCCACCCGCGACGCGGTGGCCGCGGCCGCGTGGCTGCGCGCCCGCCACGTCCGCGTGATCGGTCAGCCGCGGCGGGTCGGCGCCAGCCGCACCGT
This sequence comes from Pseudomonadota bacterium, assembly GCA_021783385.1. Lineage (GTDB taxonomy): Bacteria > Pseudomonadota > Gammaproteobacteria > Xanthomonadales > Rhodanobacteraceae > Rhodanobacter. The sequence goes on along the minus strand of JAJXTX010000099.1, from coordinate 4,636 downwards.
GGTGAGCTTCGTCACGCCATGGGGGCAGCCGCTGCAACTGGTCAGCCATACCCGCGCGGGTGAGCCAGCGACGCACGCCGCCGCGGCCGGGCTGGCCGTGCAGTAAGCGGGGCGCGGGTCCGCTGGCCCGCCGCGCCGCCGATCCGGCATCATGGCGCTGCCTCGTTCCGCGGAGTGAAGCCATGACCACGCTGGTGTTCGTGCACGGCTGGAGTGTCAGCAACACCGCCACCTATGGCCGCATGCCGCAGCAGCTGCAGCAGCGCGCCGCTGCGGGCGGGTTGCCGCTGACGCTGGCGGACGTGTGGCTGTCCCGGTACGTGAGCTTCGACGATGCAGTGACGATGGCCGATCTGGTGCGCGCGTTCGACCATGCGCTGCGCGAGCTGCACCTCGCCGACGCCAGCTTCGCCTGCATCACCCATTCCACCGGCGGCCCGGTGGTGCGCGCATGGCTGCGCGCGCAGCGCGAGCGGCCCGGCAGTTGCAGCACGCTCCGGCTCAGCCACCTGGTGATGCTCGCGCCGGCGAATTTCGGCTCGGCGCTGGCACAGCTCGGCAAGGGCGTGCTCGGCCGGCTGAAGTCATGGCTGGACGGCGTGCAGCCGGGGCAGCGCATCCTCGACTGGCTGGAACTGGGCAGCGCCGAATCGCTGGCGCTCAACCTCGATCACCTGCACGGCCCCGACCCCGCCGCCAGCGGCCACTACCTGTTCGTGCTGGCCGGTGACCGCCCGGACCGCTCGCTCTACGACCATCTCAACAGCTACACCGGCGAGGATGGCTCCGACGGCGTGGTGCGCCTCGCCGCGGCCAATCTCAACGCGCGCCATGCGGTGCTGGCGCTCGCCGGCCGCAGCGATGGCATGGGGGCCGACACGCTATCGCTGAGCCTGCGGCAGGGACCGCGCAGTGCGTTCCGGCTGATCGCCGGCGCGGCCCATTCCGGCGAGGCGTGCGGCATCCTCGCCAGCGCCGCGCCAGCCACGCTGGCAGCGATCCTGCGCTGCCTGCAGGTGCGCAGCGCGGCCGACTACGGCCGCCTGTGCGATGCGTTCGATGCCGAAAACGCCGAGCGCGATGCAGACAAGGTGGAGCTGGAGCCAGCCGGCCCGTTTGCCCCGCGCGTGCACATCCACGACCCGCGCAGCCAGCTGATCGTGCGGCTGCTGGACGAGGCCGGCGAGCCGCTCAGCGGCGCCGGCTTCCTGCTCACCGCCGGCGCGCAGGCCAGTCCCGACCTGATGCCCGACAACTTCCTGCTCGACCGCCAGGCCAACTCGAAAAGCCGCACCACCATCACGCTGCTGCTCAACCACGCGCTGCTCGCCGGCGATCCGCGCGTGGCCGACCCTGGCAGCCGCCGCCGCACGCTGCGCCCCGCCGTCGCCAGCCACCGCCCCTATGGCGCCCGCATCCAGCCGACTGACCTCGATGGCCTGGTGCACCACGAACTGGCGCAAAGCGCCGCCGGCGATGACCTGTTCGGCATGCTCGGTCCGCACCAGACCACCGTGCTCGACGTGGTGCTGCCGCGCAAGATCCACCAGGGCGTGTTCCGCCTGACGCAGACCCTGACACCGCAGGATTTCAGCCGGCCGGTGGCGGGCGAGGTGATCGGCTAAGCCGCACTTGGAGGTATCCGAAGCTCGCCCGCATCGTGACCACAGGCGCAGCCCGCGCTCAGCCGCGCAGCCGCAGCGTCAGCCCCTTCAGGAAATTGCGCAGCAGCTGATCGCCGCACAGGCGGAAATTCTTGTGCCCGGGCTGGCGGAACAGCGCGCTGAGTTCCGGCTTGGAGATGGGAAAGCCGGCGGCAGCGAGAATCGCGTGCATGTCGACGTCCTTCAGCTCGAACGCCACGCGCAGTTTCTTCAGCACCACGTTGTTGGTGACGCGCTTTTCCACCGGGCGCGGCGGCTGGCTGTCGTCGCGGCCGCGGCGGTGGATCACCAGACCGTCGAGGAAATGCGCCAGCACCGCGTTGCTGCACTCGACGTAGCCGGCCTCGTCGTCCTTGCGCAGAAACGCCTGCACGTCCTCCTTCGTGAGCGCGAAGCCGGGGTCGGCCAGATGAGTGATCTCGACCACGCGGGCGTCGCTGAGGTCGAGCATGTAGCGGATGGCGCGCAGGGTGTCGTTGTTGATCATCGGGCAATCTTCGGGCGGCAAACGCGTCATGCTACCTTGCCCACCCGCATGATGCTGCCGATCTGGCCATGAGCGAACCGCTGCACACCCTGATCGAACCCTGCCGGCACGCCGCGGAGATCAGGAAAAGCCGCTTCCTCGCGCTGGCGGCACCGGCGACATCGGCCGCGCAGGCGCTGGCCTTCGTGCGCGAAGTGAGCGACCCGACCGCCACGCACAACAGCTGGGCCTGGCGCATCGGCGCGGACTACCGCTTCCACGACGACGGCGAGCCCGGCGGCACCGCCGGCCGGCCGATCCTGCAGGCGATCGATGGCCAGCGGATGGATCAGGTGGTCGCCGTGGTGACGCGCTGGTACGGCGGCATCAAGCTGGGCGCCGGCGGCCTGATGCGCGCGTATGGCGGCACCGCTGCCGAATGCCTGCGCTGCGCTGCGCGCGTGCCGCTCGTGCCGATGGCGCGGCTCGGCGTGCACTGCGGGTTCGCCGAGCTGGCGCTGCTGATGGCGCGGCTGCCGGACTGGCAGGCCGCGATCGAGAGCGAGGCCTTCGATGCCGCCGGGGTGCAGTTGGAGTTGCGGCTGCCGGCGAGTCGCGCCGCGGAAGTGCAGGCGCGCATCACCGACCTTAGCCGTGGTCGCAGCGAAGCGCGGCGGCTGGACTGATCCACCAGCGCACGTGCGAATCCGGCGCGCCGGGTTGGTCGCGCCGGATTGAATCAGCGGCCACACGCCCCACCTTCAGTGGCAATGCCCGCGACCGCTGCGGGGCCATCCGCGTCGAACCCCCTGCGAGAACCCATGAGCGCCACCACCGCCGACACGCCACGCCCTGCCCGCCGCCTCGGCTCACTGCGCCTGATGTGGCCATTCGTGAAGCCGCACCGCGCGCTGGCGCTGGGCTGGCTGCTGTTTCTGGGGCTGTCGTCGAGCGCGTCGCTGGCGCTGCCGATGGCGTTTCGCCACATCATCGACCAGGGCTTCGGCCATTCCAGCCTGAGCGTGATCAACAGCACCTTCATTGCGCTGTTCGGCGTGGCGCTGGTGCTGGCCATCGCCACCGCGGCGCGCTACTTCTGCATCGCGCTGCTGAGCGAACGCGCGCTCGCCTCGCTGCGCAAGACGCTGTACGCCCACCTGATCCGGCTGGATGTCGGCTTCTTCGAGCGCAGTCGCGTGGGCGAGCTGATCTCGCGGCTGACCGCGGACACCGAGGTGGTGCAGGCGCTGATCGGCTCGGGCATCTCGGTGGCACTGCGCAGCGCGGTGATGCTGGTGGGCGCTGCCGCGGCAATGGTGTGGACCGCGCCGTCGCTGGCCGGGCTCACCGCGCTGGTGATTCCCGCGGTGATGCTGCCGATCCTGCTGTTCGGCCGGCGTGTGCAGAAACTTTCGCGCGCCAGCCAGGATCGCCTGGCCGACGCGGCAGCGATGGCCAACGAGACACTCAATGCCTCCACCGCAGTGAAGGCGTATGCCCGCGAGGACATCGAGAGCACCCGCTACGGCAGCGCGATCATGCTGGCGCTGGCCACCGCACGGCGGCGCATCGGCACGCGCGCGCTGCTGACGCTGGCGGTGATCGTGCTGGTGTTCGGCGCGGTCACCCTGGTGCTGTGGGCGGGTGCGCGCCACGTGCTGGCCGGCAGCATGGATGCCGGCGTGCTCGGCCAGTTCGTGCTGTATGCGATCTTCGCCGCGGGCTCGGTGGCCGGCCTGTCGGAAGTCTGGGGCGAGGTGCTGCGCGCGGCCGGTGCGATGGAGCGCATCGGCGAACTGCTGGCCGAGCAGCCCGGCATCGTCAGCCCCGCGCAGCCCGCCACGCTGGCGCGGCCGATGCGCGGCGCGCTGCGCTTCGACAACGTGACCTTCCATTACCCCACGCGGCCCGACACGGCCGCACTGGCGGACTTCACACTGGAGATCCGGCCCGGTGAAACGGTGGCGCTGGTCGGACCGTCCGGGGCCGGCAAGAGCACCGTGTTCGCGCTGCTGCTGCGCTTCTACGACCCGCAAGGCGGCCACATGAGCATCGACGGCGTCGACCTGCGCGCGCTCGCGCTGCCCGACCTGCGTGGCGCGATTGCACTGGTGCCGCAGGAGACCACCATCTTCGCCGGCAGCGCCGCCGACAACATCCGCTTCGGGCGGCAGGACGCCAGCGACGAGGAAGTGCGCGAAGCCGCGAAGGCGGCCGAGGCGCACGAGTTCATCAGCGCATTGAGCGACGGCTACGCGGCCGAGCTGGGCGAACGCGGCGTGCGCCTCTCCGGCGGCCAGCGCCAGCGTATCGCGATCGCCCGCGCGATCCTGCGCGATGCGCCGCTGCTGTTGCTGGACGAAGCCACCTCGGCGCTGGACGCGCAGTCCGAGGCGGCCATCCAGCAGGCGCTGGAGCGGCTGGAAAAGGGCCGCACCACGCTGGTGATCGCCCACCGCCTCGCCACCGTGCAGCGCGCCGACCGCATCGTGGTGATGGACGGCGG
>JAJXTX010000098.1 GCA_021783385.1 Pseudomonadota bacterium | reverse complement strand
TTGGTACCGGTGAGAGGACTCGAACCTCCACTGTGTCACCACAAGCGGATTTTGAGTCCGCCGCGTCTACCATTCCGCCACACCGGCTCACGACGCGCGGATTATGCCGGTTTCAGTGCACGCGGTCGAGCGCGAGTTGGCGCACGTTGCGCTGATACCAGCAGTCTTCCGGTAGCGGCTGGAACACCGCGCAGCGGTTCATCTGGCCGGAGTAGATGTGCAGGCTCACGGTGACACCCTGCTCGCTGGGGTTGCGGATACTGTGGTACTCGTGCGGCGGAATCAGGCTGCCGGCCGAGCCGGCGCCGGCCTGGATCGAGCCGACCGGCTGGAAGCGGTAGCGCTGCGCGTCGTGCTCCAGCAGCTCGTATTGCACGATTTCCAGCGCGCCGTTCCAGACGCCCTCGACGCACCACATGCCGTCGTGGTCGTGGATCAACGTGCCCTGGCCCGGGCCCCAGGTCATCGCCACCACGCAGTAGCCGTGTGCCTCGCTACGGTAAAGCTCGCGTCGCGCGTAATGCTCGGCGCAGGGCTCGAACACGCACTCGGGCAGCTGCACCTGCTGGCCGCGGATCAGCCGGCACAGGCTGCCGCGCAGGCTGTCGGTGAGCTCATGGGTGGTGGGCTTGGCCACGGCGTTGTCGATCGCATCGATCAGCAGTCGGCTGCCGGGGAAATCCAGGGTGAGCATGCGGGCCTCGGCAAGTGCGGGATGCGTTGCATCTTAACAGCGCTGCGGTCAGCCGGCAGGCAGCCGTGCCAGGAAGCCGCCGATGGCCCGGCTGTAGTTGTCGATGTCGACCAGAAAGGCGTCGTGGCCCTGCGGCGAATCCAGCGCCACGAACTCCACGTCGGCGCCTGCGGCCTGCAGGCCCTCGGCGATCTGCTCCTGCTGCTGCAGCGGAAACAGGATGTCGGTGCTGACGCCGATCACCATCGCCCGTTCGATCTGGATGCGCCTGAGCCCTTCCAGCACGCTGCCGTGGCCGTATTCGGCGATGTCGAACCAGTCGCTGGCGCGCGACAGGTACAGGTAGCTGTTCGGATCGAACGTGCGCACGAAGCGCTGGGCGTGGCCTTCCAGGTACGACTCGACCTGGAATTCGCGGCCGAACGGGTTCTCGTCGCGCTGCTCGGGATCGAGCCGGATGCGCGCGAAGCGGCCGTTCCACTCCATCGCGGATCGATACGTGATGACGCCCAGCTTGCGCGCGATGCTCATGCCGATGTCGGGGTACTGGCCACCCGCTTCGGCGTGAATGTCATAGCGGCCTTCGTTCCACTGCGGATCGAGCCGGATCGCCTCACGCTGGAGCGAGCGGATCGCGATGGCGAACGGCTGCGCCTGCGGTGCGGTGTCGACGCTGATGTGCGCGCGCACGCTGCCGGGATGCAGCAGCATGTAGGCCAGCGCGCTCATGCCGCCCATCGAGCAGCCGATCAGGCAGGCCAGCCGGGTGATGCCCAGCCCGCTGACGGCGGCGTGCGCGGCGTTGGCCACGTCCTCCAGCGCCAGCTCGGGGAAGCTCAGCCGATAGGCCGCGCCGGTGGCCGGATCGATCGAGGCGGGGCAGGTGGAGCCCTTGTCGCTGCCGAGCGAGTTCACGCAGATCACGAACCAGCGCGCGGTGTCGATCGCCTTGCCCGGGCCGACCATCGCCTCCCACCAGCCAGGCGTCGGGTCCTGCGCGCTGGAGGCCATGTGCGCGCTGGGCGACAGGCCGGTCAGCACCAGCACCGCGTTGTCGCGCGCGGCGTTCAGCTCGCCCCAGGTTTCGTAGGCCACGTGCGCGCCGTGCAGCACGCCGCCGCGCTTCATCGGGAACGGCGAGGGCAGCGCGTGATACCGGCGCGCGTCCGCGGGTTGGGTCATCAATGCACCTTGTCGATGGTGATCGTGACGGGGGTCTTGCGATCCACTGCCACCACCCCGGCGTTGCCTTCCAGATCGCCCGGCTGGGCGATCGGCTGGCCGCTGCGGCTGATCCGCGCGCCCACGAACACGCGTGGCACGGAAGACAGCTCGCGCCCGGGCGTCATCGCCATCGCGTCGCTCAGGGTGACCGTGGCCGGCAGCCGGCTGGCGGCCAGCCGCGCGACCGCCAGCGGCATCGGCGGGCCGTCCGGCGCGCGGGCGTAGACGAACAGCGTGTCGCCCGCGGCCAGCTTGCTGCGCAGCGCGGGTGCCAGCGCGACCTGCACCTGCAGCGTGGCGCCGTGGGTGGCGACCGCCGCCGCGCTGCTGGATGCGCCGGCGGGCGCTCCGCCGGCGCGGGTGTCGGCCAGCGCGATCTGCGCGGCGACCGCCTCGGCCACCTTCGAGCCCGGCTCCAGCTGGGGCTGCAGCACGCGCCAGGTGGTCGCGGCGTCGCGGTAGTTGCCGGCCTGGAAATCACCGATGCCAAGCAGCCACAGGCCGCGCTGGCTGTCCGGCTGCAGCAGCACGGCGCGCTTGAGCAGCGCCATCGCGCGGCCCTGGAGCAGGTGGTCAGGGCGCAGCATGGAATCGGTCTCGGCCCAGCCGACCATCGCGCCGGCGTTGTTGGGATCGAGCTTGAGCACGTGATCGTAGGCATCGCGCGCGGCGGCCGGATCCTGTTGCAGGCTGCTGGTCTGCGCCAGCAGCAGCCATGCCTGCACGTCGTCCGGGTGCTTGGCCAGGTGTGCGTGCAGCGCGCTGATCGCCTGCGGCAGGGTGAGCGTGGGCTGGTCGGCCTGGGTAGTCACTCCGTTCAGTGCTGCTGGGGTGCCCACGTGCAGATACAGCGCCGCCGCGGCCAGCGGCAACAGCAGCGCGATCGCCAGCGTCAGCGCGAACACGCTGCGCGGCCGGCTGGACTGGCGGCCGTGGCGCACCAGCGGCAGCAGCACGGCGGCCAGTGCCGCAGCGATCATCACTGCGGCAGCGATGTAGAAAGCGATTTTCACCAGTCGTCCCCGTTGTCGGTCGGCCCGCTGTCCGTCGAGATGCCGGCAGCGATGCCGTCACGATGGCGTTTGCGCACGACCATGAACACCACGCTGCCGCCGGCGAGCAGGATCAGCAGCGGGCCGAACCAGAGCAGCCAGGTGCCGGGTTTCACCGGCGGGTCGTACAGCACGAAATCGGAATAGCGATCGACCAGGAAATGCTTGATCTGCGCATCGCTCTGGCCATGTTGCATCAGCTGGAAGATCTGGTTGCGCAGGTCGCGCGCGATCGGTGCATTCGAGTCGGCCAGCGTCTCGTTCTGGCACATCGGGCAGCGCAGCTGCGCGGTGAGGCGCTGGAAGCGCAGCTCCTGCGCGTGATTGGCGAACGGCATCGGCTCGATCGCCTGCGCGTGCAGCACACCGCCGAAAAGCAGCAACAGCAGCAGGAGTGCGCCCTGTGCGCGATGGTTCCTGGTGATCGTGCCGAAGAGCATTCGCGCACAGGGTGCGCTCCTACCAAAGCGCATCATGGCGCCTCCTTTGACAGCGCAGCGATTGCCGGCTTCAGCTCGCGCCTGATCACGCCCGGCGTCAGCGGGCCGATGTGCTTGTAGCGGATCACGCCCCTGGCATCGATCAGAAAACTTTCGGGCGCGCCGTAGACGCCGAAGTTGATCGCGGTGTCGCCGCTCTGGTCGGCCAGCAGCACGTGGTACGGGTTGCCGTGTTCGGCCAGCCAGCGCTTGGCATCGGCCGGGGCGTCCTTGTAGTTGTAGCCGACCAGCTGCACGCCCAGCGTCGGGCCTTCCACCTGCAGCACCGGATGCTCCACGCCGCACTCCACGCACCAGCTGGCAAACACGTTGAGCAGGTAGGGCTTGCCCAGCAGGTCCGTCTTGCTTACCTTGACCGCGGGGTCATAGAGCTCGGGCAGCACGAACGCGGGCGCCGGCTTGTTGATCAGCGGCGAGGGGATGGCGGTCTGGTCGTGCCGCGTGTTCCACCAGATGCCGAAGCCGAACAGCGTCACCAGCAGCAGGAAGCCGAACAGCGGCAGCAGCCGGCTCATGCGCGGGTTTCCTGCAGCTGCAACGCGCCGACCGGCGCGCTCTCGGCGATCCGCTTGAGCCGGAAGCGCTTGTCCGCGGCGCAGGTGAAGCCGCCCAGCATCATCAGCAGGCCACCGCCCCAGATCCAGCGCACGAACGGCTTGTAGTACAGCCGCAGCGACCACGCGCCCTCGATGTTGCCGGCATCCATCGGCTCGCCCAGCGCTACATACAAGTCGCGGAAGAAGCCGGCGTCCACCGCCGATTCGGTCTGCACCTGGCCGCGCGGGTAGGTGCGCTTCTGCGGCGTCATCGTCGCCACCGCGTGGCCGTCGCGCGTCACCGTGATGGTGCCCTGGTCAGCGCGCCAGTTGGGGCCGGTGGTGCGCTGCACGCCGTCGAAGCGGAAGTCGTAGCCGCCGATGTGCTGGGTCTGGCCCGGCGCCATGCGCACATCACTGGTCACGCCCAGCGCCTCGGTCAGCAGCACGCCGGCCACGAACACGCCCACGCCGAGGTGCGCCAGCAGCATGCCAGCCAGTTCGGCCGGATAGCGTTTGCCGCGCGGCGCCTCGCGCCAGCGCTTGAGCGCATACAGCAGTACGCCGACGCCCAGCCACACCAGCGCGGCCACGCCGGCGATCGCCTTGAGCTTGCCGTCCACGAAGAACGCCGCCACGATCGCGCAGGCCGCGGCGGCGATGCCGGCGCGCAGCAGCACCGGCTTGAGCAGCGACGCCTCGCCCTTGCCCCAGCGCAGGAATGGGCCAAACGGCAGCAGCAGCACCACCGGCAGCATCAGCAGCGGAAACAGGAAGCCGAAATACGGCGGCCCGACCGAGATGCGGCCCAGGTGCATCGCATCGCCGATCAGCGGAAACAGCGTGCCCAGCAGCACCATGGCCGAAGCCACCGCGAACATCAGGTTGCCGATCAGCAGCACGGTCTCGCGCGACAGCAGCGCAAACGGCTTGCCGCCGGCCACCTTCGGCGCGCGCAGCGCATACAGCAGCAGCGAGCCGCCCACCACGATGGTCAGGAAGGCCAGGATGAACACGCCGCGGCGCGGGTCCGAGGCAAATGCATGCACCGAGGTGAGTACGCCCGAACGCACCAGGAAGGTGCCCAGCAGGCTCAGCGAGAACGCGAAGATCGACAGCAGTATCGTCCACGCGCGCAGGCTGCCGCGCTTCTCGGTGACCGCCTGCGCGTGGATCAGCGCCAGCCCCACCAGCCACGGCATGAAGCTGGCATTTTCCACCGGGTCCCAGAACCACCAGCCGCCCCAGCCCAGCTCTGCGTAGGCCCACCAGCTGCCGGCCACGATGCCGCAGGTGAGGAAGCCCCACGCGATATTCGTCCACGGCCGCGCCCAGCGCACCCACGCCTGCTCCATCTCGCCGCCGAGCAGTCCGGCGATCGAGAACGCGAAGGCCACCGAGAACCCCACATAGCCCATGTACAGCACCGGCGGGTGGAAGGTCATGCCGGGGTCCTGCAGCACCGGGTTCAGGTCCGCGCCGTCGCCGGGCATCGGCAGCAGCCGCCCGAACGGATCGGAGGTGAAGATGGTGAAGGCGAGAAAGCCCACTGCGATCAGGCCCATCACCGCCATCACGCGCGCGGCGAACACCTCGGGCAGCTTGGTGCTGAACGCCGCCAGCGCCACCGTCCACACGTTGAGAATCAGGATCCACAGCAGCAGCGAGCCCTCGTGGGCGCCCCACACGGCGGCGATGCGGTAGTACCACGGCAGCTCCAGGTTCGAGTTCTCGGCCACGTAGCGCACCGAGAAGTCGAAATGCAGGAATGCCCACACCAGGATGCCGAACGCCATGGCCACGAATACCGCCTGACCCGCCGCCGCGGGACGCGCCACCGCCATCAGCGCGCGATTGCCGCGCCAGGCGCCGATCAGCGGCAGCACACCCTGCGCCAGTGCCAGCAGCAGGGCAAGGATCAGCGCGAGTTGGCCGAGTTCGGGAGTCATGGGGTCTTGTCCTGTGCAGCGGCTTCTTCGATCTTCTTGTTCGCGTGCGCCTTGGCCATCGCGTCCTTCAGCTCTTTCGGCATGTAGGTCGCGTCGTGCTTGGCCAGCACCTCGGTGGCGACGAAGCGCGCGCCGTCCATGTGGCCGGTGGCGATCACCGCCTGATTGTCGCGGAACAGGTCGGGCAGGATCCCGGTGTACTCCACCGGCATGGCGCCGCCGGCGTCGATCACCGTGAAGGTCACCTTGAGCGAATTGTCGCTGCGCTGGATCGAACCGCCCTTGACCATGCCGCCGAGGCGGAAGGTCTTGTAGTGGTCGGCGCGGCCGGCCTGCACCTGGCTCGGGGTGAACAGGTAATTCATGTTCTGTTGCAGGGCGTACACGCCCAGGCCGATCGCCAGTGACGCCGCGGCGACCACCAGTGCCACGATGATGAGCCTGCGTTTGCGGGTGGGATTCATGGACATGCTCTGGGGCCGTCGCCTTTTACGGAGACGATGAAGTGGGGTGGGCGGGGTCGCGCGCTTCCTGCGCGCGATCCCTGCGGGCGCTTTGACGCGCCAGACGGGCACGAAGTTCACGCAGCACGCGCCGACGGCGCAGCCGCGGCGCCACGCTGTCGGTGATCAGCACCGCGAAGAACACCGCGTAGGCCGGCCACACGTAGGCGGCGTAACCGCCCATGGCGAGGAACGTCTGCAGGCTGCTCATGTTCTGGCCTCGCTCTCGGCGATCTTGCGCACCCAGTCCTTGCCGCCTTCCAGCGCCAGCAGATCGGTGCGCACGCGCCGGAACAGGCTGGCGGCGTAATAGAACTTGGTCGCCAGGGTCATCGACAGCAGCGGCCACAGCATGTCCCAGGCGATCTTCGAGGGGCCGAACAGGTTGACTGTGCTGCCCTGGTGCAGCGTGTTCCACCAGTTCACCGAAAAATGCACGATCGGCACGTTGATGATGCCGATGATCGCCAGGAACGCCGCGGCGCGTGCGCCCTGGCGGCGATCCTCGAACGCGTGGTACAGCCCGATCACGCCCAGATACAGGAACAGCAGCACCAGCTCGGAGGTGAGCCGCGCATCCCACGTCCACCAGGTGCCCCACATCGGCTTGCCCCAGAGCGAGCCGGTGACCAGCGTGATGAAGGTGAACGCCGCGCCGATCGGCGCCGATTCCATCGCCACCACCTCGGCCAGCTTGATCCGCCACACCAGCGCGATGAACGCGGCCACTCCCATCACGGCGTAGATGAACATGCTCATCCACGCGCTGGGCACGTGGATGAAGATGATCCGGTAGGCATCGCCCTGCTGGTAGTCGGGCGGCGCCAGCACCAGCCCGCCGTAGAGGCCGATCAGCCCGAACAGCAGCGCCAGCGCCAGCATCCACGGCCGCAACGCGCCGGCAAAGCGGTAGAAGGTCGGCGGCGAGCCAAGCTTGTGCAACCAGAGCGGAATCCAGCGGGCCATAGCGTTTCAGGCATCCAGGGCAATACGAAGGGCGGCTGCGCAGGCCAGTGGCGCCAGCACCACGGCGAGCACCAGGGCGGCGGCCAGCCATGCCAGCGGCGCTTGCCACGGCAGGCCTTGCTGCGCCGCCGCCACGGCGCCGGCGGCAAAGATCACGGCCGGGACGCACAGCGGCAGCAGCATCAGGGCCAGCAGCATACCAGAGCGCCGCGTGCCGGCCGTCAGTGCGACCAGCACCGCCCCGAGCAGACTCAGCACCGGCGTGGCCAGCAGCAGCGCCAGCAGCAGCACCGGCAGCACCGCGCCGGGCAGGTGCAGCATGCCGGCGAGCAGCGGCGCGATCACGATCAGCGGCAGCGCGGTGGTGATCCAGTGGGCGAGGATCTTCATGCCCAGCATCAGCGCCAGCGGCTGCGGCGCCAGTACCAGCTGCTCCAGCGAGCCGTCCTCGATATCGCTGCTGAACATTGCGTCCAGCGCCAGCAGCATCGCCAGCAGCACGGTGACCAGCACCACCCCGCCGGCGATCCGCTGCAGCAGGGTGTCCTCCGGCCCCAGCGCGAACGGAAACAGCATCGTCACGATCAGCGCATACAGCACCGGCATCGCGATATCGCCGCGACGGCGCCAGGCCAGCGTGAGGTCGCGTCGCAGCATGGCGGCGCAGGCGGTAACCAGGCCCGGCGGATTCATGCATGCATCCGGATATGTTTCGGCTCGCCGCCGTGGAACGCCACGGCGCCGTGGCTGGTGACCAGCGCCGCACCACCGTCGGCGGTATGCGTTTCCAGCAGGCGGTTGACGCGGGCGATGCCGCTGCGGTCGAGATTCGCGTACGGCTCGTCGAGCAGCCAAAGCGTGGCCGGCAGCAGCAGCAGGCGGGCCAGCGCGGCGCGCTTTTTCTGGCCGGCGGAAAGCCGCCGCACCGGTTCGTCTTCGTAGCCGGCCAGGCCGATGTCGGCCAGCACCGCGCCGGCGTCGGCGCCGGCGCGCTGGCCGTGCATGCCAGCGGCGACACGCAGGTTTTCGCGCGCGCTGAGGTCCGCCTTCAGGCCGAGCTGGTGGCCCAGAAACAGGATGTCACCGGCGCAGGCATCGCGCTGCAGCGGCTCGCCGCGCCAGCGCAGCTCGCCCATGCCCACATGCAGCAGGCCGGCCAGCATGCGCAGCAGGGTGGTCTTGCCGCTGCCGTTGTCGCCTTCGACCAGCGCCAACTCACCCGCGTGCAGCTGGAAATCCAGCGGCGCAAACACCGGCTCGTCCTGGCGATGAAAACCCAGGGCTCGCGCTTCGAGCAGGGGCACGGCGGGGTGGGGAACGGTCATCTCCATGATTGTGCGCAATGCCAGCCACACTTGTCCATGCGGTGCGCTGTCTCAGCCTCTCAGGCGGGCAGCAGGCGCAGACGGGCGGGTGCG
>JAJXTX010000097.1 GCA_021783385.1 Pseudomonadota bacterium | reverse complement strand
AGCAGTTCGCGGATGTCGCGTTCGTCATCGATGACCAGAACGGTCTGTAGGCTCATGGCTCGGCGCATGGCAGGGGATAAGAGGAAGAATACCCGGCCGGGCAGTGCGGGGCAAAGCCTGTGAGGGGGAGCCTGCTGGCGGCTCATCCCGTCTGTCAGTCGATGCGAACACTCACAAGGGCGTGCGCGTCAGCACCACCTTGCCGCTGGCGTCGCGTGCGAGGGTGATGTCGTAACGCTTGCCGCGGAAGCTGATGTGTTTCAGTGTCACCGATTTCCAGGTGGGCGGCAGCACCGGCGGATAGGCGGGGTCCAGCCCCTTGTCGTCGATGCGCAGTCCGGTCAGGCCATACATCAGGCTCTGCACGAATCCGCCCGAGCCGGTCAGGAAGTAGCCGGTGTTGTTGCCGGCGGTTTCCGGGCGCACGTCGAACGGCGGCTTGAACATGTCCGGCGCGGCGTTGCGCTCGACCCAGCGAGTCGCCTCGGCGGTATCGCCAAGGGTCGCCGCGGCGATCGCGATCGGCGCCAGCCCCATCGTGGCGGGAGCGTGATCCGCCTGCATCGGTTTCACGGCCATCGCGTAGTCGTTGCGCCGCACCCGCGCGCTCATCGGCAGGTCGAGCGACGGGAACGCGAGCAACGCGAGGTCGCTGTCGGCGGGGTCGTGGGCCACGGTTTCATCCATGTCCAGGTAATGCTGGCCGCCGCGGGAAAACGGCAGGTACATCCTTGCGGCGATGGTGGCCCAGCGCGGGTCGGCCGTTTCGCCCACCCGCGCCGCGGCGGCGGTGGCGATGTTCAGGGCCTTGGCGGCATCGGCGTTGGTGAAGGTGTCGTTAGGAACGTCGCTGTAGCTCTCCTCCACCGAGGTGACGTGCAGGATCTCGTAGCGCTGCCGCTGCCGGTTCCAGGTCACACGGCTGGCCCAGTAGCGTGCGATGTCGCGGATCACCGGCCAGCCGTGCTGCTTCAGCCACCCGCGGTCGCCAGTGGCCAGGTAGTACTGCCACTGGGCGATGGCGATATCCGCGTTGACGTGGATCTCGCGTTCGCCCAGCACATGCGCAAAGTGCGGTGTCTGCTCGCTGCCGTTCTGCGGGTCGGCCTCCCATGGGTACATCGCGCCCTTGAGGCCACGTTCGCGTGCGCGCTGCTGCGCGGCGGGCAGGGTGCGGTCGCGGAACATCACCAACGACTTCGCCCGCTGCGGGTGCAGCAGCAGCAGCGCGGGGAATATCCACGAGTCGCTGTCCCAGAAGATGTGGCCCGCGTAACCGGTGGTGATCCCGCAGGCACCCGCCGCCCAGGCCGTGTCCGGCGTCACGTTCGACAGCAGGTAGTACAGGTCCGAGTGCACCGCCCGCTGCGCCTGCGGATCGCCGTCGATGCGGATGTCGCTTTGCCACAGCGCGTGCCACGCCGCGCGATGGGCGTCGAGCAGTGCGGCGAAGCCCTGCGCGCGCGCCGCGGTCGCCAGCGCCACGTCGTCCTGCGCGCCGCCGCCCCAGCCATCGCGCGAGACGGCGACGTATTTGGTGAAGGTGTATGTCTGGCCCTTGCGCACCTTCACGCGCAGGTTCAGGGCGAGCCGGTAGGCGCTCTTGTAGAGCGTGACCGACGCCGGCTGCAGTCCTTGCGGCAATGCGAGCGCAGCTGCCTCGGCCATGCCAAGGCCCTGCTCGGCGCGGCCGTCCAGCCACAGCGCCAGCTGCCCGGTGGCGCCGCCGCTGGCGAGCACGTGCGTATCGCCGTGGTACCACAGCGCGGCGCGATCGGGTGTGGCCGGCGCGATCGCCTGCAGCGTCAGGTTGTGCGCGGCTACTGCCTCCTGCATCTGCTCGCCGGTCAGCCGACCCAGCGGCAGCCGCGGCTGGGTCGGCGCCCAGATGTCCAGCGCGAAAGAGAGTTCCACCACACCGTCGAATTGCGGCGTGATCGTGAACCGGCTCGCGGCCAGGTGCGGCGAGGCCTGGCTGACCAGGCTGATCACCTCGACCTCGGTGGCGCGGCCGTGATCGAGGTAGCGGTAGCGCGTGGTGAGAGTGGCGTCATGCAGGTTCAGCACCTGCCGGTAATGCTGGAACACCGCGGCGTCCAGCGGCACCTGGTTCATCCAGAAATGGCCGGCGTCGGACTGCCCGGTGCTGTAGTCGATGTCGGTCCAGCCCGGGATCGCCGCCGGGCGCGCGATGTCGCCCTTGTCGTAGTCCATGAAGGCGACCATGTAGGCAAGGTTGCCCTCGGTGCCGCGCGGTGCGGTGAGGGTGGAGAGGTAACCGTTGGCCAGCTGCCCGGGGAAGTAGCTGGCGAAGTCCTTCGCGGTGGCGGTGAGCAGGAAGCCGGGGTCGGCGGCGGCCTGCGCCAGCGGCGCGCTGCAGCCGATCATCAGCAGTGCCAGCCATGCGCGCACGCGCCAGCGGGCCGGCGCACGCGCGGGTGTCGTGGACGCTGTCCGAAGCCGCGCGATCACGGCGCTACTCCGCGGTGCGCGTCAGCACCACCTTGCCGCTGGCGTCGCGTGCGAGGGTGATGTCGTAACGCTTGCCGCGGAAGCTGAGGTGTTTC
Organism: Pseudomonadota bacterium; assembly: GCA_021783385.1. Lineage (GTDB taxonomy): Bacteria > Pseudomonadota > Gammaproteobacteria > Xanthomonadales > Rhodanobacteraceae > Rhodanobacter. Next base: position 6,279 of record JAJXTX010000097.1, on the reverse strand, counting down.
AGCGTCACCGATTTCCAGGTGGGCGGCAGCACCGGCGGATAGGCGGGGTCTAGCCCCTTGTCGTCGATGCGCAGGCCCGACAGGCCATAGACGAAGCTCTGCACGAAGCCGGCCGAGGTCGCCAGCAGGTAGCCCGCGTTGTTGGCCACGGTCTCGGTGCGCACGTTGAACGGCGGCTTGAGGAAGCCGACCAGGTTGCGTTCGATCCAGTAGCCGGCGGCTTTCGCGTCGCCCAGCTCGGCGGCGGCGACCGCGAGCATCACCATCATCATCTCGTTCGGATCGTCGCCGTGCACCTTCAGTTCGTGCAGCTGGAAGTCGAAGTCGTTGCGGCGCACCTGCGGCGACATCGGCAGGTCGAGGTTCGGATACATCAGCCACGCCAGCGACGAGCCCATCCAGGTGATCTTGTCGTGCGGCACCGACTTGTCGAAGTCCAGATGGCGCTGCGCGGCGGTGTCGAAGGGGATGTACATCTTCGCGGCAATTTCGGCCCAGCGCGGGTCGGGCTTGGCGCCGACCACCTGCGCCGCTTGCACCGCGATGCGCAGTGCCTTCTGCGCGGCCGCGTTGGTGAACGAGTCGTTCGGCACATCGTCATAGGCCTCGTCGGGCGAGGTGACGTGCAGGATCTCGTAGCGGTCGCGCGCCTTGTTCCAGATGACGCGGCTGGTCCAGAACCGCGCGATCTGCTCGATCACCGGCCAGCCGTCCTGCTTCAGCCACGCGCTGTCGCCGGTGGCCAGGTAGTACTGCCACTGGGCGATGGCGATATCCGCGTTGACGTGGATTTCCCGGAACACGCCGTAGGCAAAATGCGGCGTGTAGTCGACCCCGGTTTCCGGGTCCGCCTCCCATGGATACATCGCGCCGCGCGCGCCGTACTGCTTCGCGCGTGCGCGTGCCGGCGCGAGGGTGCGGTCGCGGAACATCACGATCGGTTTGGCGCGGTTGGGGTGCAGCAGCAGCAGCGCGGGAAACACCCACGAGTCGGAATCCCAGAAGGCGTGCCCGGCATAGCCCGGCGTCAGCGCGCAGGCGCCCATCGGCCATGCCGTACCCACGGTGGTGTTGGACAAGAGGTAATAAAGATCGGAATGCAGCGCCTGCTGCACCTTCGGGTCGCCGTCGACCACGATGTCGGATTGCCACAGCGTGTGCCATGCGGCGCGATGCGCGGCCAGCAGCGCGTCGAAGCCGGTCGTGCGCGCGGCCTCGGCCAGCGCCACGTCGGCCTTGGCGTCGCCGCCCCAGTTCTGGCGCGAGGCGGCAAGGTACTTGGTGAACGTATAGGTCTTGCCCTTCTGCACCCTGGCGGTGATGTTCAGCGACAGCTTGTACGGCCCTTTTTCCAGCGTGGTTTTCTCGACCTGCAGCCCGGGCGGCAGCTCGATCGCCGCGGCTTCGGCCATGTCCAGGCCGTGCTCCGCGCGGCCGTCCAGCCACAGCGTGAGCGTGCGGGTGTCGCCGTCGCTGTCGAGTACCCGGGTGTAGCCGGGATACCACACCGCCGCGCGATCGGGCGTGGGCACCGGCTTGTTGTCCAGTGTCTGCCCGCTGGCAATCACCGCGGCAATCATCTGATCGCCGGTCATGCTGCCGATCGGAAAGCGCGGCTGGTGCTCCGACCACAGCCGGATTGGAAACGTCAGCTGCACGCTGCCGTCGAACTGCGGCGTGATCGAGAGCTGCGTGGCGGCCAGATGGTTCGCCGCCTGGCTGACGAAGGTGATCACCTGCACGTCGGTGGTCTTGTTCGCGTAAGCGAAGCGGTAGCGGGTGGTCAGCGTGGCGTCGTGCAGGTTCAGCGTCTGCGCGTAGCCGGTGAAGATCTGCGGGCTGATCCGGGTCGAATTGAGCCAGCCGCCGCCGGGGTTGTAGTCGATCTCGCTCCAGCCGGGAATCGCGGCAGGGCGGGCGATGTCGCCCGGCTTGTAGTCCATGAAGGCGACCATGTACGCCATGTTGCCCTCGGTGCCGCGCACCGAGGTCATGGTGGAGAAGTAGCCGTTGGCCAGGTAGCTGGGGAAATAGCTGTCGAAGTTCTTCGCGGTGGCGGTGAGCAGAAAACTCGGGTCGGTCTGGCCGGACGCCGGCGTGGCGAGCGTGGCGAAAGCCAGGAACAGGCCGGCGAGGCGAAAGCGGCGCAGTGTCATGGTGGCTCCTGAAGTGGCGTTCGGCATGGCTGCGGCTACTTCGCGGCGAGGCGCACGCTCGCCGTGGCGCCGATGCCGGCGCGCTCGGTTTCGCGCTTGAAGAAGAACAGCGCGATCAGCACCAGGGTCATCGGCACCAGCGAGAAATAGAAGGCGTGGATGCCGTCGAAGCGCGAGAACACGATGGCGGTGATGCGCGAGCCGAGCGTGCCGCCGAGCGCGGAGAAGATCACGATCAGGCCGGTCATGGCCGCATGCGAGGGCTTCGGCAGCGAACTCAGCGCCACCGAGTTGATCACCGGATAGATCGGCGCCATCAGCAGGCCGATCAGCGGGATCAGATACGCCGCGATCGGTGCATTGAACCAGCCCACGTTGGCCTGCGCCAGTACATGCGCGGCCAGTGGCAGGGTCACCAGTACCAGCGCGCCCATGCCGATCACACACAGGTTCAGCAGCACATACCACGGCACCCGCCGCAGCACCTGGCTGGCGCCGAGCCGTCCGACCGCGGTGCTGGCGGCGAGGATGCTGGCCATCTGGATGCTCATCGCATTGGGCAGCTTGAGGATCTCGTTGTTGAACGTCGGCAGCCAGGTGCTGAAGCTCTGCTCGATCAGCACGTACAGGAACGCCGAGATCAGGAATACATAGACCAGTGGCCGCACGAACAGCGCCAGCATTTCCTGCAGCGAGCCGCGGATGGAATTCGTGCGGTCGGTATGTGCGGCCGATTCGTCCAGCCGCGAGGTGGCCAGCAGCACGATGACGAGGGCGCACAGCGCAGCCAGCACCCAGTAGACGCGCAGCCACACCGGATTGGCCGGGGCCGTGCGGTCGATGAAGGCGCTGAACAGCCAGCCGCCCAGCAGCACGCCGACCATGAACAGGCCTTCGATGGTGTTGGTCAGCCGGGTATGGTGGTTGCGGTCGTCGGTGAGCAGGCCGATCGAGGAGTACACCGCGACCTTGGCCAGCGCGAACGAGATGCCGACGCAGGCGAACAGGATCTCGGTGGTATGGAAACCGGGGTAGAGCGGCATCAGCGTGCAGGCGACGCCGACGATCGCCAGCGCAAGCATCATCGCGCGCCGGTAGCCGATCAGCGGCAGGAACGAGGCGACCAGAAAGGACGTGACGGCAATCGGCAGATCCTTGAACAGTTCCAGCAGGCTCGCCTGCGGCTTGCTCACGCCAAAGCTGGAGATCGACTGCAGGATCACCGTGCCGACGCTGTTGAGCAGCATGGCGAACAGCATGTAGATCAGCGCCAGCGCCACGATCATGCGAAATCGGTTCACAGCCACCTCGTAGGAATTGCGTGCGACGCTTGCATCAGTGACATGGCCCGGATCGCCGGAGGGTGCGACCCGGGCCATGCGTTGCTCAAGAGTCAGCCGGTCAGAACAGGTACCTGACCTGGAAGTTGACCTCGCGACCCTGCAGCGGACGGGCCAGGATCACGCCACCCGAACCGACGGCGCTGCCGAAGATGCGCGAGTTGCTCTCGGTCAGCCCCAGCTCGTTGGTCATGTTGGTGCCCTGCAGGCGCAGCTGCCAGTGCTTCTGCACATTCGCGATCACGCCGAAGTCCCAGGTGTTGTAGGTACCCAGCTGCTGCAGTCCGGTCTGATCCTGGGTGTGCGGACCCACGTAGGTATACGTCACGAAGGCGGTCACGTCGCCCCAGTCGAACGGAATCCGGTAGCTGGGCGTGAACATGTAGCGGAACTTCGGCTGGCGCTGCAGCTGCACGCCGTTGATCACGGCGCAGCCATTGCCGCTGACCTGATTCACATAGGGAATGCACGCGGAGTAATGCGAGTAGTGGCCGTCGAGATAGTTCGCGACCAGCGCCAGTCGCAGATTCTCGATCGGGGTCAGCGCGCCGCTGAGGTTGATGCCCTTGGAATCCGAGCCGTACAGCAGCGGACTGCCGACAGGCACACCATTGCCGTCGGTCGGCTGGTACGGCAAGCCGCTGAACTGCTTGTGGTACACGCTGATGTCCGCATAAACCAGATCGGACTGGTACTTGAAGCCCGCTTCGAAGTTCTGGATCTTCTGCAGCGGCGGCGTGTTGCCGGTGGTATTGCCGCGCAGCGCGTTGTCGAAGTCGCCGAAATGGGCACCCTTGTTGACGCGTGCGTAGACGCTCATGTTCTCGGCCAGCTGATAGTTGGCACCGACCGTCCAGGAGGTGTGGGTCTTGTTGTAGTTGGTGGTGGAGAACGTGCCGTTGCACACCGGCACGCTGTTGTTGTAGAGCGTGTACGGGTTGTTGTCCAGGTTGACGTTGGTGAGGTTGCACACGGTGTTGGTGGCGTTCTCGTTCTCGATGCGCGCCGATGCATCGAAGCGCCAGCGGTCGATGTGCCAGGAGTCGGACAGGTAGAACGCCTTGTTGGTGGCGCGGCCCTGCTCGGTGATGTTGTAGGCGCCGTTGTCGAGGAAGCCCTGGTTGTCGGTCAGCTGGTAGGTGTTGCCGCCATTGACGTAATTCACCGTGATCGGCGTGGCGTTCGGCGTGTTGGTCATCAGCATCTGGTTGCCCAGTGCCCACTTGTCACTGTCGGTGTAGTGGGCCAGGTACAGACCGGCCGTCAGCGTATTGCCCTCGAACAGTTCCTTGCTGACCCGGAAGTCGTTGTTGGCGCTCTTCAGGTGCTTGTGGATATACCACCAGCCCTGCGAGATCACGCTCTGGTTCGGGCTGACCGTGCCGCCGCCGACGTAGTTGGCATTGACGGTGGCACCGGCCGGAACGCCCAGGTCGGCGAGCTTGGCGCTCAGCGTCGCGGGGTTGCTGCCGGAGAACAGCGCATTGGTGTCGACATCGCCTTCATCGAACAGGAACTTGTCGGTGATGCTCCAGCCGTTGCCCAGGTCATAGTCGTAGTTGCCGCCGAAGAAGTTCATCTTGGCGCCGCGACCGTTGGCCAGGTTGGCATTGGTGCCACCGCCGGGGTAGCCGGCGAGGAAGACATGCTGGATCGCCTTGCTGTAGTACGTGCCGGTCAGCGGATTGAAGCCGGGGTAGGCGCTGAAGTTGGAGCTGCCGCTCTGGATCAGCGGGATCGGCGTGATGAACTGGTTCTTGTCGTCCAGCACGCGCGCATAGAGCACCAGCGAACCGTTGTCCCAGTCGCGCGTCAGCGTGGCGGTGAGCTGGCCGCCGTTGTCGGCCTTGAACTGCGGGTCACGCACGCCGTCGGAAGTGCGCCAGAAGCCGCCGACGCTGCCGTACCAGTTGTCGGCGATCTTGAAGCCGTAGAAGCCGTCGGCCCGCCACAGCCCTTCCGAACCGTAGGTGACCCCGACGCTGCCGGAGGGCTTCGCGGTGCCCTGCTTGAGGATGAAGTTCTCGGTGGCGCCGATCTGGCCGTCGGCGAACACCACCGTCGGGCCACCCTGCACGATTTCGACGCGCTGGATCGTGTCGTCCAGACGGAAGATCGAGGTCTGCTCGAAGAACGACAGGGTCGGCATGCCATACAGCGGCGAGCCCATCAGCTGCACGGTATTGAAGGGCGCATCGCCGCCACCCGGGAAGCCGGCGATCTCGATGTTTGCACCGGTCTGGCCGCCGGTCGATTCGGGCCACAGGCCCGGCGCGATTTTCAGCAGGTCGGCGGTGCTGATCGGATTGGCTTCACGGATCTGTTCGGCGCTGGCAGTGGTGATCGTGTAGCTGGCATCGATCTTCTTCACGCCGGTGGCCGAGCCGGTCACCACCACCTGCTGCATGTTCTTCGTGTTCTTGGCGTCGGCAGCCTGCTCGGCCTTGGTTCTCGGAGCCGCCGCCGTGCCGGTGCTGGTCGCATCCTGCGCCACCGCGGCGCCGGATACGAGGATTGCGGCGATCGCCGCGGACAGTGCCAGTCGGGTCAATTGCTTGTGCTTGCTCATTTCAGGTTCTCCCCATCATTTTGGTTTTGATCGCGTCACATCCGCAGACATGTACACGTCAGTTTGCCGTTCACGTTGTTGTAAAAGTGCCCAAGTCCAGCGCCGCGACGCTCGGCAGCACCACTTCCGCCTCGGCCAGTGCCTGCGCATGACCGATTCCCACCGCCGCCATCCCCGCGGCATGAATGCTGGCGATGCCAGCTGCAGCGTCTTC
>JAJXTX010000096.1:3722-8932 GCA_021783385.1 Pseudomonadota bacterium | reverse complement strand
TTGCGGCCGACGAGTTTTTCCGGCTCGGCGTAGGCGGCGCGGATGCCGGAGAAGATCTGCCGTGTGCCCAGCGGGCCGGCGTCCAGCGCGAAGCGCAGCAGCTTGTCCGAGCCTTCCACGAACTCGCACGCGGTGACCTTGCCGATGCGCAGGTCGAGTTTGGCGAAGTCGTCGATGCCGATGGTGGCTGGCGTATTCGTGGCGGCTGCGGGCGGGGTGGTGGTCTCGGTCATGGGTTTGCTGGCTTCCTTCGGCTTCTTGACGGGGGCGGGTGCCGCGGCGGCGGGTGCGCCCAGCGATTCCTTCGACGCTTCGACCATCGCCTCGATCAGCTTGGGATCGATCCGTGCCAGCAGCGGTTCGAATGGGTTGACGGTGTGGCCGAACAGCGCACGCGTGGCGTCATCGAAATGGGTGATCGGGGCGGCGAGGAACTGCTCGGCGGCGGCCGCGGTGGCAGGCAGCACGGGTTTGAGCAGGCCGGCGAGCAGGCGGAATCCGCTCAGTGCCAGCGTACATACCTGCTGCAGCTCGTCGCGGCGGGCTTCGTCCCTGGCGATGACCCACGGCGCCTTGGCGGCGATGTAGCCGTTGAGCAGGTCGGCGATGGTGACGAAGCGGCGCGTCACCTCGGCGAACTCGCCGGCTTCGTAGAGTCCGTCGATGCCGTCGTAGTGGGTGAGCACGGTCTGCCACAGCGCGGCTTCCTCGGCGTCGAAGCGATCGGCCAGCCTGCCGCCAAAGAACTTCTGCACGAAGCCGGCGGTACGGCTGGCGATGTTCACCCACTTGCCGATCAGGTGCGAGTTGACGCGCTCCTCGAACGTCTTCAGGTCCAGATCCACGTCCACCGGCGCGGCGCTGAGCATGCTGGCGAAGTAGTAACGCAGGAACTCCGGGTGGATGCCGGCATCGAGATAGGTGCGCGCCTGGATGAACGTGCCGCGCGACTTCGACATCTTGGCGCCGTTCACCGTCAGGTAGCCGTTGACGTGCAGCGCGGTGGGCGTGCGCAAGCCCGCGCCGTGCAGCATCGCCGGCCAGAACAGGCCGTGGAAGTTGATGATGTCCTTGCCGATGAAGTGGTGCATCTCGGCCGTGCTGTCGGCGCCGAGGAAATCGTCGAAACGCAGCCCGGTGCGGTCGCACAGCGCCTTGAAGCTGGCCAGGTAGCCGACCGGCGCATCCAGCCATACGTAGAAGAACTTGCCCGGCGCATCGGGTATCGGGAAGCCGAAGTAGGGCGCGTCGCGCGAGATGTCCCAGTCCTTCAGGCCGCCGTCCAGCCACTCGTGCAGCTTGGCCGCCACGCCGCTGTTGGCCACCGGCGCGCCCTGCGTGAACTTGCCTGCGAACCAGTCGCGCAGCAGCCCCTCGAATTTCGACAGCTCGAAGAAGTAGTGCTCCGAGTCGCGCAGCACCGGGGTGGCGCCGGACATCACCGAGGTCGGATTGATCAGGTCGGTGGGCGCATAGGTGGCGCCGCAGTGCTCGCAGTTGTCGCCGTACTGGTCGGGCGTGCCGCAGTTCGGGCACACGCCCTTGATGTAGCGGTCCGGCAGGAACATGTCCTTTTCCGGATCGTACAGCTGCTGGATATTGCGCCTGGCGATGCAGCCCGCGTCGCGCAGCCGCGTGTAGATCAGCGAGGCCAGCTCGCGGTTCTCGTCGGAATGCGTGGTGTGGTAGTGGTCGAAGCTGAAGTGGAAATCGGTGAAGTCGGCCTCGTGGCCGGCGCGTATGCCGGCGATGAAGGCCTCCGGCGACATGCCGGCCTTTTCAGCCGCCAGCATGATCGGCGTGCCGTGCGCATCGTCCGCGCTGACGAAAACCACTTCGTTGCCCATCATCCGCTGCGCGCGCACCCAGATGTCGGTCTGGATGTAGCCCAGCATGTGGCCCAGATGCAGCGGGCCATTGGCATAGGGCAGGGCGTGGGTGACGAGCAGGCGGCGTGGCATGGCGGACCATCAGGACGGATGACTTTCGATTATGGCATGGCCGTCCAAATCCATGGCCGCGTGCGTATCTCGGCGCGCAGAGGCCGCCACTGAAAAGGCGCGCCTCGCGGCGCGCCTTTGGGGGTGAACCACCGCTGCGGACGGGCTTACGGCTGGCGTTCCCACACCTGGCTGCGGCCGAACAGCGAGAAGCCGATGTAGCCGTGCACGTCGAGCTTCTGCCCGCCGTCGGTGAGGGTCAGCTTCACCTTGTAGACCTTGCCGCTTTTCGGGTCGAGGATCTTGCCGCCGTCCCACACGTCGCCATCCTTGGTCACGCCCCACATGATCGTCATGCCCTCGATCGGCTGATTCTTGCGCTCGCCGTCGCATTTGGTGCACAGCGGGTGCTCGCCATCCTTCGCGATCGCTTCCGGGGTGCGGTTCAGCAGCTTCACGATCCTGGCCTGCAGCTGGCCGTTGCTGTCGGTGATCTGCACGATCGACTTGGCCTGGTGGGTGGCGTCGTCGATGGTTTTCCAGGTGCCCACCGGGGTGTCGTTGGCGGCGATGGCGGTGCCGGCGGCCAGCAGCAGGCCGGTGGCGAGGGTGAGGCGGAACAGGTGCTTCATGGTGATCCTCCCGTACGAAAGCGTATGGATGCCGAGACTGGCGACGATCGGCACAGGCGTCAAGCTGCATTGCGCCAAGCATGCATGGGGTGGCTGCGAGCGCCGCCATCGCGCCATCCGCGCTGATGTGCTTCAGGCCGCGCGCGGCGGTGCGCTGGCATAATGCGCAGTCCCCACTGACTGTGCGAGCCCCCATGAGCCAGGCGAACGAAGCCCTGATCCGCCAGCTGCTAGGCGCGTTGATCGACCCCCACACCGGCGCGCCGCTGGCCGAGGCGGTGCGCGCGATCGGCGTGGACGGCGCGCGGGTGTCGGTGGATCTGCAGCTCGGCTATCCGGCGGCCGGCGCGATCGACGGTCTCGCCATGCAGGTGCGTCAGGCGCTGGAGGCGGACCCGGCGATCGCCTCGGCAGCCGTCTCGATCAGCAGCCGCATCCACGTGCACAAGGTGCAGGGCACGCTGGCGCCGCTGCCGAACGTGAAGAACATCATCGTGGTGGCGTCCGGCAAGGGCGGCGTGGGCAAGTCCACCGTATCGGCCAACCTGGCGCTGGCGCTGCAGGCCGAGGGCGCCAGGGTCGGCGTGCTGGATGCCGACATCTACGGCCCCAGCCAGCCGCGCATGCTCGGCGTCGGCGGCCGGCCGGAATCGCCGGACGGCAAGCGCATCACCCCGATGCAGGCGCACGGGCTGGCGGTGATGTCGATCGGATTCCTGGTCGAGGAGGACACGCCGATGATCTGGCGCGGCCCGATGGTGACCCAGGCGATGATGCAGCTGCTCAACGACACGCTGTGGGAGCAGCTCGACTACCTGGTTGTCGACCTGCCGCCCGGCACCGGCGACATCCAGCTGACGCTGTCGCAGAAGGTGCCGGTGGCCGGTGCGGTGATCGTCACCACGCCGCAGGACATCGCCCTGCTGGATGCGCGCAAGGCGCTGAAGATGTTCGAGAAGGTTGACGTGCCGGTGCTGGGCATCGTGGAGAACATGGCCACCCACGTGTGCTCGAACTGCGGCCACGAGGAGCACATCTTCGGCGAAGGTGGCGGCGCGCGCATGGCTGCGCAGTACACGGTGCCCTACCTGGGCTCGCTGCCGCTGGACATCCGCATCCGCGAGCAGGCCGACAGCGGCAGGCCGACGGTGGTGGCGATACCCGAGTCCGAACTCGCCGCACGCTATCGCGAGATCGCCCGCAACACCGCCGGCCGCCTGTCGCGGCAGCCGCGCAACAAGTCGCTGGGGCTGGGCAAGATCGTGGTGCAGGGCGCGCCGGCAGTATGAGAGCGACCGGCACGCCGGCAGCGTCGTGCTACTTTGCGCATCTTTGGCGCGGCCGGTGCAGCGGCGGCGTCCTGATATCGAGACGGGAGCACGCGTGAGCATCAAATCCGACAGGTGGATCCGCCGCATGGCCGAAAGCCACGGCATGATCGAGCCGTTCGAGGCCGGTCAGGTCAAGCTGCGTGACGGCCAGAAGCTGGTGTCCTACGGCACCTCCAGCTACGGCTACGACGTGCGTTGCGCGCGCGAGTTCAAGATCTTCACCAACATCAACTCCACCATCGTCGATCCGAAGGCGTTCGATCCGTCCAGCTTCGTCGACGTCGAGGCGGATGTGTGCATCATCCCGCCCAACTCGTTCGCGCTGGCGCGCACGGTGGAGTACTTCCGCATCCCGCGCCAGGTGCTCACCATCTGCCTGGGCAAGAGCACCTACGCGCGCTGCGGCATCATCGTCAACGTGACGCCGCTGGAGCCGGAGTGGGAAGGCCACGTGACGCTGGAGTTTTCCAACACCACGCCGCTGCCGGCCAAGATCTACGCCAACGAGGGCGTGGCGCAGATGCTGTTCCTCGAATCCGACGAGGAATGCGAAACCAGCTACAAGGATCGTGGCGGCAAGTACCAGGGCCAGCAGGGCGTGACGCTGCCGCGCACCTGAGCGAACCGCAGCGTCCGCGCGGATGCGCCTGAACGGCGCGCGCGCCGCGCTGCTGCCGGCACCCCGGCCGGCGTTACACTTCCCGCACTGAACCGCTTGATCGCCAGGAGACCCGCATGATCCGTTTTTCGACGCTGCTGAACCGAACCGCCACCGCGATCATGCTCGGCAGCCTGCTGCTGCTGGCCGGCTGCCACTTCGGCGGCACCAAGGACAACATCACCCCGGCCTCGGTGAAGGGCCAGTTCGGCGTGGTGATCGAGGCGTACAAGGACGGCCAGTTCCTCGTCGACGGCGCGCTGCTGTCGGCTGTCGACACCGGCAGCCACTTCGCCTACCTGCGCGATCAGGGGCGCTTGCCGAAAACCGTGCTGCTGCTGCGCAGCGACGAGTCGAAGATCCGCAAGACGCACCTGCAGTATCTGGCGCGCATGCAGCTCGACTACGGCTTCAAGGCCTACTACGACGACGGCGGCACGCTGAAGGAAATCAATCCGGTCGAGACCAAGGCGCGCGCGCTGGAAGACCACCACGCGCCGATGAAGATGGACGAGCCGATGCAGGGCAAGGACGCCAGCGGCGGCGCCTACGATCCGTCGCATCAGTGATCCGTTCCACCATCTGACAAAAAAGGCCCGCGGTGCCAACCGCGGGCCTTTTTGTGCAGGCACCCGCTGCGCTCCGGCGG
>JAJXTX010000096.1:0-3622 GCA_021783385.1 Pseudomonadota bacterium | reverse complement strand
ACACCACGCCGTTTCGCCGCCAGGTGCAGCATGGCGTAGGCGATGTGGTTGCAGACGTAGGTGCCGGCGCTGTTCGAGATCTCGGCGGGCAGGCCTTGCGCGTGCAGTGCCGCCAGCATCGCCTTGATCGGCAGCGTGCTGAAGTAGGCGGCCGGGCCGCCGGCGATCACCGGCTCGTCCAGCGGCTGCGCGCCGGCGTTGTCGGGGATGCGCGCGTCCTGCACGTTGATCGCCACCCGCTCGATCGACAGCTGGTGACGACCGCCGGCCTGGCCCACGCCGAGCACGATCGCCGGCGCCATCTCGCGCAGCGCCGCCTTCAGCACGCGCAGCGATGCGGCGAACTCGGTCGGCAGCTGGCGCGCCACGATCCGATGGCCGCCGAGACGCTGCCCGTGCAGGCTGCGCACCGCCTCCCACGAGGGGTTGATCGGCTCGCCGCCGAACGGATCGAAACCGGTCAGCAGGATGCGCGGCAGGGATGTGCTCATGGTTGTCTCCTCGGTCGATTCAGCGGAACACCAGCAGCCACATCAGCACGATGGTGGTGGCGAGTATCGCCAGCGCGCTGGCCACCTGGGCGCGGATCACGCCGTAGGGGCTGCGCAGCTCCAGCAGCGCCGCCGGCACCAGGTTGAAGTCGGCCGCCATCGGCGTCAGCAGGGTGCCGCAGTAGCCGCACAGCATGCCCATCGAGCCGAGTATCGCCGGGTCCGCGCCGTACTGGCGGATCAGCAGCGGCAGGCCGATGCCGGCCATCATCACCGGAAACGCGGCGAACGCGTTGCCCATGATCACGGTGAACAGCACCATGCCCAGTGCGAACGCGAGCAGGCAGGCCAGCGCGCTGCCGGTGGGCAGCAGCATGCCGGCCAGCCCGGCGATGGCCGCGCCCACCCCGCTTTGCGTGAATACCTGGCCCAGCGCGGCCAGCAGCAGCGGCAGCAGCGCGGCCCAGCCGATCGCGTCGAGCAGGCGCCGGCCTTCGGCCACGCCCTCGCGCATCGGCACCTGCGCCACCCGCGATGCGGCGAACAGCGCCACCACGCAGGCCAGCGCCAGCCCGGTCAGGGTCATCTGCGGCGCGGCGAACACGGCGTGGCCGTCGATCACCATGTACGCGCCACACAGCGCCACCAGCAGGGTTACCAGCGGAATCAGCAGCGCCGGCACGAACAGCCGATGCCCCAGCCGGACCGCCGATGCCAGCCGCTGCGCCGGGCTGCTGCTTTCGGGGTGCGCCAGGCGCCCCAGCCGCGGTGCCAGCAGCGCCAGCACGATCACCGCGGCCCCGGCGAGCTGCGCCGGCAGCGCGTTGCCCGCGGCCTGCTGCGCCAGCACGTAGTCGCCACCGCCGAACAGCACTCCCAGCACCAGCCAGAACGCCGCATGCCACAGGTGGCGGTCGCGCAGGTTGCGCCAGCCGGCGTAGATCAGGAACGCGGCGATCAGCCAGTAGGCGTATTCGATGCGCAGCATGCTCAGCTCCCCTCGCCGGCGTGTACGCGCGCGGCACGGCGCTGCAGCCGGCGCTGCACCAGCCACACCCGCACCGACTGGATCACGAACGCGGCGATCGCGGTGGGCAGCGCCCACAGCGCGATCGCCAGCGGGGTCAGCACGATGCCGTGCTGCGCGTAGAAACCCTGGATCAGCAGCACCGCGCCCAGCGCGATGAACACGTCCTCGCCGAAGAAGCGGCCGATGTTGTCGGTGGCCGCGGCGACCGCGCGCAGCTCGTCGCGGTCGGCGTCGTCCAGTGTGGGCAGGATCTTCTCCGCCGCCGCCTCGGCCATCGGTGCCAGCAGCGGGCGCACCGTCTGCGCCGGGCCGGCCACGCCGGTGAGACCGAGCATGGCCAGCAGCTGGCGCAGCAGCAGGTAGCCGATCAGCAGCCGCGCCAGTGTCATCCCCTGCAGCCGCGCCATCCAGCGCTGCGCGTGTTCGCGCAGGCCGGCGCGTTCGAGCAGGCCGATCGCCGGCAGCGTCAGCACGAACAGCAGCAGCATGCGGGCGGAGACGAAGCTCTGACCCAGCAGCGCCAGCAGCGCCGGCAGCGGCAGGCCGGCCAGCAGGCCGCTGACCAGCGCCGCGCCCACCACCACCGGTACCGCGTTGAAGCGCAGCGCGAAGCCGACCACGATCACCGCGACGCCGAGCAGTGGCCAGTAGTTCATGCGCGCCTCGTGCTGCCGGAGGGAGGGGAAATCATGCCGCGTCCGGTGCGGCGATGCGCACGCCGGCGCTTTCCAGCGCACGGCGCAGCGTGCCGGCAAACAGCACCGCGTGGACGCCGTCGCCGTGCAGGCACAGCGTGTCCGCCTGCAGCTGCACGCGGCCGCCGTCGACCGTCGGCACCGCGCCATCGTTAACCATGCCAAGCGCCTGCGCGGTCGCCGCTGCGACATCCTCGATCACCGCACCGGCCTCGCGCCGCGGCTGCAGCGAGCCGTCGGCGCGATAACGGCGGTCGGCGAACGCCTCGGCCGCCAGCGGCAGGCCGAGCGCGCGGCCGGCATCGAGCAGGGCCGAGCCGGCCAGCCCGAACAGTCGCAGCCGTGGATCGAATGCGCGCACCGCGTGGGCGATCGCGTCGGCCAGCAGGCGGTCGCGCGCGGCCATGTGGTACAGCGCGCCGTGCGGCTTGACGTGCGCCAGCCGGGTGCCGGCGGCGCGCGCAAACGCGTGCAGCGCGCCGATCTGGTACAGCGTCAGCGCGTGCGCCTCGGCCGGCGTCACGCACATCTCGCGCCGGCCGAAACCCTGCAGGTCGGGCAGCGACACGTGCGCGCCGAGCGCCACTCCGTGCGCCAGCGCCTGTGCCACCGTGTCGCGCATGATCGACGGATCGCCGGCATGGAAGCCGCAGGCGATGTTCGCCGAGCTGACCAGCGCCAGCAGCGCGGCGTCGTCGCCCATGCGCCAGGCGCCGAACGATTCACCGAGGTCGCAGTTGAGGTCGATGCGCTTCATGCGGGGAGCTTCACCAGGGCGTGGGTTCGTCGGTCGATTGCAGTCGCCGGGCGATGGTCGCGAGCAGCCGGTCCAGTCGCTGCTGGCGCGCAGCCAGCCGCGTCAGCGCCTCGTCCAGCGTGCTCTCGCGGAAGCATACGGTATCGCCGGGCCGGCGTTGCGCCAGCTGCGGCAGATCCACCGCGGCGATCTGGCCGATGCGCGGATAGCCGCCCGTCACCGGCGCCTCGGCCAGCAGCGCAATCGGCTGGCCGGACGGCGGCAGCTGCAGCGTACCGGGCAACGTTGCCTCGGAGATCAGTTCCAGCGGCGATTGCAGGCGCAGCGTATGGCCATCCAGACGGCCGGCGGTACGGTTGCTGTCCTTGCTCAGCACGAACCTGCCGCGGTACAGCTGCCGCTGCGAGTCGGCATCCAGCCGGTCGAAGTGGTTGCCGCGCAGCAGTGCCAGCGGCCGTTGGCGAAAGTCGAACCACGGCTGCGGGTCGAGGCTCCAGTGCAGCACGCGGATCGCCTCGTCGCCGGCGTGCAACGGCGGTGCGCCGGCGTTGCCGAGCGGCAGCACGTCGCCGGCACGCAGGGCGCGGCCGAGCCGCGCATGCAGGTCGCTGCTGCGGCTGCCGAGCAGCCGTGGCACGTCGAAGCCGCC
>JAJXTX010000095.1 GCA_021783385.1 Pseudomonadota bacterium | reverse complement strand
GCGAGCAAGCCGTTGCAGCGGCCCTGGCTGGCGGCAAGGGCCCTCATCTGCCGGGCACATGCCGCACCGAATCCGAACGCACGGTAGCGGGGAGGTCTCGTCCACAGGAACATTGCCGGGATCAGGAACCACAGATGCAGCAGCGCGATCACCACGATCATGCTGTTGGCGACGAAGCTCATGGCCATTCCTCCGGGAAAGTGTCGGCGCCAACCTGCAGCGCCTTGCGCCAGTGTCGTCGCCGCTCCGGCCCGTCGCAAACGCCAGTCGGCGGCGCAGGCTCAGCTGTGCGGCAGCGGTTGCGCAGTCGACGCTGCGGCAGTGGCGCTGGCAGCCACCGGCATGCCCAGCCGGCGCAGCCAGCGGTAATGCGAGGCGATGCCGGCGCCGAAGCTGCGGTGCTCGCGGTAGGGTACGCCGAATTCGCGGCAGGTCCGCTCCACCACGCGCGCCACCGCGGGGTAGTGCACGTGCGAGATGCGCGGAAACAGGTGGTGCTCGATCTGGAAATTCAGGCCGCCGATCAGCCAGCTCAGCGCGCGGTTGCCGCGCGCGAAATTCACCGTGGTCTCCATCTGGTGGATCGCCCACGGCGTGTCGAGCTGGTGGCCGCTGGCATCCGGCAGCGGGAACGCCGCCGCTTCCACCACGTGCGCCATCTGGAACACCAGCGCCAGCAGGATGCCGGCCACCGCCGCCGTCACGCCGTAGTACAGCAGCACCGCGCCCGCCGAATGGAACAGCAGCGGCAGCCCGAAGGCGAGCGTGAAGAACGCCAGCTTGCCTAGCACGAAGCCGGCCAGGTCCCCGCCGCGCGGCCGCTTGAACGGGCGCGCGCCGATGGTGCCGGTGAGCATGTCGCGGAAGTCGCCATAGAGGTGCCAGCGGATCGCGGTGACCGCATACAGCGGCCACAGATAAATGTGCTGCCAGCGATGCCACGGTCGCCGCGGCTGCTCCGGCGACAATCGCCCCAGCACGCCCAGGTCGATGTCGCTGTCGTGACCGGCCACGTTGACCCAGGTGTGGTGGAAGCGCGCGTGCTTCCACTGCCAGATGTACGAGCTGCCGCCGACCAGATCGAGCGTCATCGCCATCAGCCGGTTGACCCAGCGGCGATCGGAGTACGCCTGATGGCCGCCGTCGTGCATGATGTTGAAGCCGATGCCGGCCATCGCCACACCCAGCACCAGGGCCAGCAGCAGGCCCTGCCACCAGCTGGCAGCCCGGAACACCAGCGCCACGTAGGCCAGTGCGAAGACGGTCAGGATCAGCGCGGTCTTGAACCACATCGCGGCGCTGTCGCGCTGGCGGCAGCCGCGCAGTGTGAAGTCGGCTTCCACTCGCCGTCGCAGTTCGCGCTGAAAGGTGTTGTCGCCGCTGAACTTCAGTCGATCGTCACCCGCGTTCCGCGGCGACGGACCGTCAGCGTTGTCCCTGCGGTGCGATGAATCGAGGGACATGCGCGCTCCGCGTGAATGGGGGAGCCGCATGGTAGTGGATGAAACGTAAGCATCGCGTCGCGAGCGCTGCATGCCCGGGGATGCACGGGGCGTGAGCCTCAGCTCGACGCCTTGAATGTGAGTACCAGCACGTCGCGATGGGCCGGTCGAAGCGGGTCGAACGCGGTGACGGCGGTGACGCCGTGGCACACGCGCGCGTCGTCGACGAGTGCGGCATCCAGCGCGTGGGCGAGGGTGAAGCTGCCCAGCAACGCGCCGTCGCGCGCGTGGATGGTGGTGGTGCCGCTCTCGATGTTGACGCGGTCGATCAGCAGCACCAGCACGTAGTCCACGCCGTCGCGATGCACGCCTTCGGGAGTGGGTTCGCCCGGCGCGCCGGCGCGCGCCTCGATGCGGAACTGATGCGCCTCGACCTGCCAGCGCGGCGTGGTCGGCTCCATCGCACCAAACAGCGTGCCGGCGAAAGCCAGGATGCGGCGCAGGCTGGCGCCGTTGGCGATCGCCGGCCGGATCGGCATGAACCAGCGCTGGATGTCTCCCTGCAGCGGGTTGTGCTGCAGGCTCTGGTAATGCGGCTGATGCGGCGCGCGGCGGATCTCGCCCGCGGCTTCCAGCGTGAACACCGCGTGCCGTCGCCGCCGCTGATGGCCGCGCCTGGCCAGGTAGCTGTCCGGCGCCAGATCATCCCAGCTCGCCGCAAACGCGGGCCAGTCGGCCAGGTTCTGCGGCGCGTCGAGCAGCTCGCGCATGCTCTCGGCGGTGACAAAGGCGAAGCCGTGACTCTGCAGCCGCTCGCGCAGCGTGGATATGTCGGTGGGCGGACTCATGCCGTTACGTTAGCAGGCAGCGTGCGCGGCGTTGCAGGCGTGGTGCTCGCTTCACGCCGCAAACGCCTGCGCCAGCCATGCTGGCACCGGAATGCCCTGCTCGCGCAGGAACGCCGGGTTGAACAGCTTGGCCTGGTAGCGCGTGCCGGCGTCGCACAGCACCGTGACGATGGTGTGGCCCGGACCAAGCGCGTGCGCCAGGCGGATCGCACCGGCGATGTTGACGCCGCTGGAACCGCCCACGCACCAGCCCTCCTCGTGCAGCAACCGGTGCGCCAGCGGCACCGATTCATCGTCGCCGATCGACCACGCCAGGTCGATCGGAGCACCCGCGAAGTTCGCGGTGATGCGGCTGGAGCCGATGCCTTCGCTGATCGAATGGCCGCTGGCGACCAGCTCGCCGGTGTTGACGTAGCTGGCCAGCGCCGAGCCGGCCGGGTCGGCCAGTGCGATGCGCACGCCCGGCTTGCGCGCCTTCAGCGCGCGGCCCACCCCGGCCAGCGTGCCGCCGGTGCCGGCGGCGCAGACGAAACCGTCGACCGCGCCAGCGGTCTGTTCCCAGATCTCCACGGCGGTGGTGGCCTCGTGCCAGTCGCGGTTGGCGGTGTTGTCGAACTGGTCGGCGAACCACGCGCTGCCGGGGTCTGCCGCGTTCATGGCCAGGGCGTGCGTGCGCGCCTGATGCGCGTAGTGGGTCGGGTCCCGGTACGGCACCGCCGGCACCAGCCGCACCTCGGCGCCGGTGATGCGCAGCGCGTCGATCTTTTCGCGGCTCTGCGTCTGCGGCATGAAGATCACCGTGCGGTAGCCGCGGCTGGCGCCGAGCAGCGCCAGGCCGATGCCGGTGTTGCCCGCGGTGCCCTCGACGATGTGGCCGCCGGGGCGCAGCAACCCGCGTCGCTCGGCATCCAGCAGCAACCCGAGCGCGGTGCGGTCCTTGATCGAGCCGCCGGGGTTGAGCAGCTCGGTCTTGGCCAGCACCTCGCAGCCGGTCAGCGCGGAAGCGTGGCGCAGCCGCAGCAGCGGGGTGTGGCCGATGCCGGCGGCCAGGTCGGGAAGGATGCTCATGCGGGTCACGTCGCGGAAAAGGGGGCTGAGCATAGCGCCGTCGGGCGCATCGCGGCGGATTCCGTGGACGTTCGCCACAAGCCGGCATCTTATGCTTTGAAAGCATATACGTTTAGATGTTTAGACGTCTATTGACAATGAAAACAGGCTACGCCAGTATCTCCGTCACTCATCGAGACCGGCTGAGGGACAGGCCCTTTGAAGCCGGGGCAACCTGCAGGAGCAATCCTGCAACGGTGCCAACTCCTGCGGAGGCGCTTCGGCGTCGATCGGTAGATGGGGTGTCGGCAGCGGCGTGATCCACGTCCGATGTGCGGCAACTCCCGACCGTTCTCCGCAGCTGCGATGCCCACGGAGAACCGCATGTCAGCCCAGCCCGCCCACCTTGCCATCGTCGCCTCGGCCCAGCCGGCCGCCGCTGCGTCGGCGCCGCGCCCGTCGCTCACCAGCCAGCGCAGCACGCGCCGGGTCGAGTTCGAGCCCCGCTACGGTGGCGGCCGCTGCGGCGTCGAAGTCAGCTACCTGTGGCACGGCGCGCCGGATGCGCCCACGGTGATCGTGCAGGGCGGCATCTCGGCCAGCCGCGACGTGCTGACCGTGGCCGGCAGCGAGGCGCCGGGCTGGTGGCAGGGTCTGGTGGGCGAGGGCAAGGCGGTGGACCTGCGCCATTGCCGCGTGCTTGCGATCGACTGGCTCACGCCGGCGGAGCTGGGTAGCGCCGCCTCGGTCTCCAGCGAGGATCAGGCCAATGCACTGAGCGCGCTGGTCGATGCGCTGGGGATCGGCCGGGTCAGCGCCTTCATCGGCTCGTCCTACGGCGCGATGGTGGCGCTGGCGTTCGCTGCGCTGCATCCGTACCAGCTCGACCGGCTGGTGCTGCTGGCCGGTGCGCACCGCGCGCATCCGATCTCCACCGCGCTGCGCAGCGTGCAGCGCGGCATCGTGCGGCTGGGCCAGTCCAGCGGCCAGCTGGACGAGGCGCTGAGCCTGGCGCGCCAGCTGGCGATGACCACCTATCGCGGCAGCGAGGAATTCGCGCGCCGCTTTGCGGCCGCGCCGGAGCTGCGCGAAGACCGCTTCCACTTCCCGGTGGAGGATTACCTCGACCAGGCCGGTCGCCGCTTCGTCGAGCGCTTCGACGCCGAGCGCTTCCTGGCACTGTCCGAATCGATCGACCTGCACGATGTGCAGCCCGAGTCGGTGCCGACGCCGGCCACGCTGATCGGCTTTCCGTCCGACCGGCTGGTGCCGCTGGCCGACCTGTGCGAACTGCAGCGCCGCCTGCATGGGCCGGCCACGCTGGCGGTGGTCGAGTCGCCGTACGGCCACGACGCGTTCCTGAAGGAAACCGACCAGCTGGCGCCGCTGCTGCGCGAGGCGCTGGCGTAGGAGCGCACCCTGTGCGCGAAGGTTTTTCCAGCAACATCGACAAGAGCTTTCGCGCACAGGGTGCGCTTCTGCAGAACCCGACACGACCTATCCGGTGAAACCCATGAGCGATTCAGCCCCCTGTACCCGCGCCGTCCGTGCCGGCATCGAGAGCGACACCCAGCACGGCGCGGTGGTGCCGCCCCTGCATCTGTCGAGCAACTACAGCTTCGAGGGGCTGGGCGGCAAGCGCGCCTATGACTATTCGCGCAGCGGCAATCCCACCCGCGACCTGCTGGGCAATGCGCTGGCCGAACTGGAGCAGGGCGCCGGCGCGGTGATCACCTCCAGCGGCATGTCGGCGGTGGCGCTGGTGCTGGAACTGATCCCGGCCGGCGCCCACGTGCTGGCGGCGCACGACTGCTACGGCGGCACCTGGCGGCTGCTCGACGCGTGGGCGAAGAAGGGCCGCATCAGCGTCGCCTTCGCCGACCTCACCGACAGCGTGGCCCTGGCCGCCGGACTCGCCGCCAAGCCCGCGCTGGTGTGGGTGGAGACGCCGTCCAACCCGCTGCTGCGGATCACCGACATCCGCCACGTGGCGCAGGCCGCGCACGCCGCCGGCGCGCTGGTGGTGGTGGACAATACCTTCCTGTCGCCGGCGCTGCAGCAGCCGCTGCTGCTGGGCGCGGACGTGGTGGTGCACTCCACCACCAAGTACATCAACGGCCACAGCGACGTGGTCGGCGGCGCCGCGGTGGCGAAGGACGCGGCGGTGGCCGAGCAGCTGAAGTGGTGGGCCAACTGCAACGGCCTCACCGGCGCGCCGTTCGACAGCTACCTGACCCTGCGCGGGCTGCGTACCCTGTCGGTGCGGCTGCGCCAGCACCAGGAAAACGCGGTGCGCATCGCCAGCCGTCTGGACGGCCATCCGGCGGTGCGCAAGGTGTACTACCCGGGGCTGGAAGACCACATCGGCCACGCGCTGGCGGCGCGCCAGCAGCAGGGCTTCGGCGCGATGCTCAGCTTCGAGCTGGAGGGCGACGTGACGCAGATCGCCGCCTTCGTCGACGGCCTGGAATACTTCTCGCTGGCCGAGTCGCTGGGCGGCGTGGAAAGCCTGATTGCGCACCCGGCCTCGATGACGCATGCCTCGATGGCACCCGAGGCGCGGCGCAACGCGGGCATCGCCGACAGCCTGCTGCGGTTGTCGGTGGGCATCGAGGACGGCGACGACCTGCTGCGTGACCTGGATGCCGGCCTGCTGCGTGCCGCAGCGGTGGAAAAATCCAAACGCCGGGTCATTGCATGAGCGCGGTGCTCGATGCGGGAACAGCGGTGGGAGTGGAATCGGTGGGAGCGGCTTCAGTCGCGATGCCGCTGCCTCAAAAAAGCATCGCGACTGAAGCCGCTCCTACCCCGGCAACCGCCACGATTGCCATCGTGCTGCTCGGCACCGGCGTGGTCGGCGGCGCGCTGCTGAAACTGCTCAACACGCCGGCCGCGGCTGGTGTGCGGCTGGTCGGCGCGGCCAACTCGCGGCGCCAGCAGACCGCTGCCGCCCAGCTCGCCAGCCGCGGTTTGCGCGAGCAGCTGAATCGTGAGGGCGACCCGCGCGACAACGCCAGTCTGCTGGCCGCGCTGGATGCCAGCGGTGCGGCGCAGCGGGTGATCGTCGATGCCACCGCCAGCGCGGCGCTGGCTGCGCGACACGCCGAATGGCTGTCGCGCGGCTACCACGTGGTCACCGCCAACAAGGCGCTGGCCGGCGGCGAGCTGTCCGGCTGGCGTGCGCTGCAGGCGGCCATCGCAGGCGGCAGCCGTTACGGCGATTCCGCCACCGTCGGTGCCGGCCTGCCGGTGCTCGCCACCCTGCGCCGGTTGCGCCGCTGCGGCGACAGCCTGCTCACGCTGGAAGGCGTGTTCTCCGGCTCGCTGTCGTGGCTGTTCAACCAGTACGATGGCCGTCGGCCGTTCTCCGAGCTGCTGCGCGAGGCGCGCCGGCTCGGCTACACCGAGCCCGATCCGCGTTCCGACCTGTCCGGCGACGACGTCGCGCGCAAGCTGCTGATCATCGCCCGCAACGCCGGCTTCGCGCTGGGCAGCGACGAGGTGGTGGTGGAGGGTCTGGTACCCGAGGCGCTGCGCGCGCTCGACACCGAAAGCTTTCTGGCGCGGCTGGAGGAACTGGATGCGCCGCTTGCCGCCCGCCATGCCGAGGCAACCTCACGCGGCCACGTGCTGCGCTTCCTGGCCCGGCTCAACCAGCGCGGCCTGGCCCGCGTGGGCCTGGCCGAAGTGCCGCTCACGCACCCGGCGGCGCGCCTGCACGGCACCGACAACCAGTTCGCGCTCGGCACCACCCGCTACAACAGCCAGCCACTGGTGATCCAGGGCCCGGGCGCGGGACCGGAGATCACCGCGCAGGCGCTGCTGGGGGATCTGCTGGAAGTGTGCGCCAGGTGCTGATCCGCGCGATCGCTGCGCGCGAGGTTGCTCAGGGACTCAAACCGAATGACGCCGCCCTCGGGATGCATGGCGATGCCCCGCAGGGGGTTCCCAGCCTTTCGTTCTGAGCGCAGGCTCGCAAGGCCGAAGTCGAAACCGTGGGCTGCATCTCGCCCGAACAGCGGATGCGCCGCATTTCCGCTCGCAAGTCCGGTCCCGGCGAAACGGCTCAATACGATCCAGCGCCGGCTGGTCTTGATATCCAGATACGGACGATGCGGTGCCGAGGCGTGCTCGTACGCACCACTTGGCGCCAGAACGGACGCGCGAGATGCTTCACCGCGTGCTTTCGCTGCGTCAGGGCAGCACTCAGTGTCCGGTGATGCGCTCCGCGGTCTCCTCGTCCGGCGGCACCAGCGGTGCATCCGGATCGATGCGCGCCTCCAGCTGTGCGGCCTCCACCGAGGGCGTGCGCCAGCCGGACTTCACGCCCCACAGGAAGAACACCAGGCCGATCACCGCCACCACCGCCAGATCCCAGCCGTAGGGAATGAGGTCGAGGCCGCCGAACTTGCTGCTGCCGATGCGCGAGACGACCGCCAGCGTGATCAGGTAGGCCACCAGCCACCAGGCGCCCTTCATCTGCCGGCCGAAGTCGTGCCAGCCGCTCTTGTACTGGTAGTACAGGTACACCGGCAGCGCCACCACCATCAACAGGATGATCTCGCCGGTGCGCGGCCACTTGGCCCAGTACAGCAGTTCGGCCGACATGATGAAGGCGACGCCGGCGATGATCGGCAGGCCGGCGAGGCGGAACGGACGATGCAGCTCCGGCGCGGTGCGGCGCAGCGTCATCACGCTGACCGGGCCGGTGAGGTAGGAGATGATGGTGGCCACCGAGATCACCGCGGCCAGCGAATCCCAGCCGCGGAAGAAGAACAGGAACAGGAACGACACCACCAGGTTCAGCCACATCGCCGGACGCGGCACACCCCAGCGCGGATCGATGCGGCCGAGGATCTTCGGCAGCGTACCGTTGCGCTCCATGCCGTAGATCATGCGCGCGGTGGAGGCGGTGTAGGTCATGCCGGTGCCGCTGGGGCTGACGAACGCGTCGGCGTACAGCAGGATCGCCAGCCAGTTGAGGTTGACGATCACGGCGAGTTCGGCGAACGGCGAGCTGAAGTTGATGCCGTTCCAGCCGGCCCTGGCCAGCAGGTCCGGCGGCACCGCGCCGAGGTACGCCACCTGCAGCAGCACGTACACTACGGTGGCGATCAGGATCGCGCCGATGATCGCGAACGGAATGCTGCGGCCCGGGTTGCGCGCCTCGCCGGCCAGGTTCACCGGACTCTGGAACCCGTTGAAGCTGAACACGATGCCGGCGGTGGCCACCGCGGTGAGGATGGCGGCGAAGTCGTTCGCATGCGTGCCGCCGTGCGCGCCCACCGACAGGTTCTCGCTGTGGAAGCCGCTGGCGATCAGCGCCACGCCGGTGGCGGCCGGAATCACCAGCTTGACGATGGTGATGACCGTGTTGGAGCGCGCGAACAGCTTCACGCTCCAGAAGTTGAGCAGGAAATACATCACCACCAGCGCCGCGGCGATCGTCAGTCCGGTGTGGCTGAGTTCACCCTTGCCGGCCGTGACGTGATACAGGTCCTGCGCCCACTGCCATTTCCAGCCGGACATGTACTGCACCGAGGCCTCGGCCTCGACCGGGATCACCGAGACGATCGCGATCCAGTTGGCCCAGGCGGCGACGAAGCCCACCAGCGAGCCGTGCGAGTAGTGGCCGTAGCGCACCATGCCGCCGGT
>JAJXTX010000094.1 GCA_021783385.1 Pseudomonadota bacterium | reverse complement strand
TTTTCTTTTGGGTGGTCGCGGTCGCCCATGGACGCGCCCTTGTCCGCCGCCGCCGTGGCACTTACCCTGCGCGCTCGCGCCACCGCGCCCGCGCCTGCGGTCGTCATCCCTCTTGCGAGTAAAGCCCATGCGGCATGCCTTCCTGCGCCACCTTGCGCTGTCACTGTTCGTGGTGACGCTGCTCGGCGCCTGCCACGGCAGGGACAACGACAGCCAGCCCGGCGGGCGCACGCCCGAGGCCGCCGTGCAGTCCTCGGTCAACCTGCTCAAGGCCGGCAATTTCAGCGGCTTCTGGAAACACGCGCTGCCGCCGGCCGATGTCGCCACCCTGCGCGCGGACTGGCAGCGCCACCAGCAGAGCCAGCCCCCCGTCACGGCGCAGGATCGCGCACGCTTCGGCGCGATCCTGCAGCAGCTCACCGCGCCTGGCGCACAGGCGAGGCTGTACGCCGAACTGCAGCCGAAACTGACCCGCATGCAGCAGCAGTATCAGGATCAGCTGCCGGTGCTGCTCAAGGTAGGCGAGGCGCTGCTGAAAAACCGCGTCGCGCAGAACTCTCGGCTGACCGCGGCGCAGAAGGCCCAGGCCAGCAGCGTGCTCGACGTGCTGGTGCCGTGGGCGCAGCAGGCGCCGTGGTTTGACCTGGCCAGGGCGAAGCAGGCGATCGGCGTCACCGTAGCCACCGCCCGCGCGCTGGCCCTGCAGAGTCCCGATCAGCTGCGCGCGATGGATTTCGATACCGCGATGGGCAAGTACGCGCAGGCCTTTGCCGGGCTGCGCCAGCTGCTGGCGATCTACGGCCTGTCGATCGACGACGCGCTGGACTCGGTCCGCCTTACGCAGCTCTCGCGCAGTCACGGCCACGCCGTGGTAAGGATCGACTACAGCCTGCTCGGCAAGCCGCTGTCGACCGAGGCGAGCCTGGTCGAGCAGGACGGCCGCTGGTACAGCGAGGACCTGCTGGACAACCTGCGCGCGGCGGCGCCTGCACCGGGCGCACCAACGGGCGGCGCCAGCGCGGCGGCCGCAGCCGGCGTGGCGCCGACGCCGGCTGCGGCCGTGCCTGGCCCGGTGGCCGTGGCACCGGCCGCGGCCCGCTCTGTTGCCGCGAAAGACTGAACGGCACAGCCGTTAGAATAGGCGGATGCCGACCTTCTCCACCGCGGACTCCACCCCCCGCCAGCGCGCCCCCTGGTGGTTCAACCTCGCCGGGCAGCTGCTGCAGCCGTGGGTGCGCATCCGGCGTGAACCGGCAGAGCCGGCGGCGCTGCTGCGCGCGGGCGTGCCGGTGTGCTACGTGATCGAACGCGACGGCTTTTCCGATGCGCTGATCCTGCAGCGCGCCTGCCGCGAGGCCGGCCTGCCCAGCCCGATGCAGGCGCTCGCCGGCACCCGGCGCAAGCGCTCGGTGTTCGCGCTGGCGCGGCGCGACGGCTGGATGCTGGGGCGCAACCGCAAGCGCGCGCCACACGAACCACTGCGGCAGCTGGTGCGTTCGCTCGAAGGCATGCCCGAGCGCGACGTGCAGCTGGTGCCGGTGTCGATCTACGTCGGCCGCGCACCGAGCCGCGACAGTGGCTGGTTCCGCGTGCTGTTCTCGGAAAACTGGGTGATGGTCGGCCGCTTCGGCCGGCTGCTGGCGCTGCTGCTGAACGGGCGCGACACGGTGGTGCACTTCGCCGCGCCGGTGTCGCTGCGCAGCGCGCTGGACGAGGCGGGCGAAGTGGCGCCGGAGCGCTTCACACGCAAGATCGCGCGCGTGCTGCGCACGCATTTCCGCCGCATTCGCGCGGCGGTGATCGGGCCGGACCTGTCGCACCGGCGCACCGTGGTCGATGCCGTGCTCAATGCCGAACCGGTGCGCGCGGCGATCGCCGCCAGCGCCACCAAGGAACGCATCAGCGAGGCCAAGGCCTGGCGCAAGGCGCACAAGATGGTGCTGGAAATCGCCGCCGACTATTCGCATCCGGTGGTGCGCTCGGCCTCGTTCGTGCTGTCCAACTTCTGGAACAAGCTGTACGACGGCATCGCCATGCACCACTTCGACCAGGTACGCGCTGCCGCGCCCGGCTACGAAGTGGTCTACGTGCCCAGCCATCGCAGCCACGCCGACTACCTGCTGATGAGCTACCAGCTGCACGTGTCCGGCGTGGTGGTGCCGCACATCGCCGCGGGGGTGAACCTGGACCTCCCGCTGATCGGGCCGATCCTGCGCCGCGGCGGCGCGTTCTTCATGCGCCGCAGCTTCACCGGCAATCCGCTCTACTCGACGGTGTTCAAGGAATACCTGGCGCAGCTGATCGACCGCGGCGTGCCGATCGAATACTTCACCGAGGGCACCCGCTCGCGCACCGGGCGGCTGCTGTCGCCGCGCGCCGGACTGCTGTCGATGACGGTGCGCGCCTTCCTGCGCGCGCCGCACCGGCCGGTGCTGTTCCAGCCGGTCTACATCGGCTACGAGAAGCTGATGGAGGGCAACGCGTACATCGGTGAGCTCAGCGGCAAGCCGAAGGAGAAGGAGTCGCTGTTCGGCCTGTTGCGCGGACTGCGCGGACTGCTGAAGCAGCGCTTCGGCCACGTGGCGCTGAACTTCGGCGAGCCGATCGCGCTGAACCCGCTGCTCGACGCCGTCAGCCCGGACTGGCGCAGCGCAACTGCCGCCGACCCCGATGCCAAACCGGAGTGGCTCAGCGGCGTGGTGGACCGGCTGGCAGCGCAGATCAACATCAACATCAACCGCGCCGCCGACGTCAATCCGATCAACCTGCTGGCGCTGGCGCTGCTGGCCACGCCCAAGCACGCGATGGCCGAGACCGACCTGCTGGCGCAGCTCGAGCTGACCAAGGCGATGCTGGAGGAGCTGCCCTACTCCGACCGCATCACGCTGACTCCGATGAACCCGTCAGGCATCATCGGCTACGGCGAGCAGATGGGCTGGATTCACCGCGTGCAGCATCCGCTGGGCGACGTGCTGACCGCCAGCGGCGAGCAGGCGGTGCTGCTGAGCTACTTCCGCAACAACGTGCTGCACCTCACCGCCAGCGCGGGCTGGGTGGCCTGCTGTTTCCTCAACAACCGGCGCATGTCGCGCAGTTCGGTGCTGCGGCTGGGGCGGATCATCTACCCGTTCATCCAGGGCGAGCTGTTTCTGCCGTGGGACGAGGAAGGCTTCAGTACCCAACTGCAGGCGACCATCGATTTCCTGGTGCGCCGCGGCCTGCTCGAATCCGGCGGCGACGGCCGCGTGCTGGAGCGCAGCCCCGGCCAGGAGGACGGCGCCTTCCAGCTCAAGACCATCGCGCGCAGCCTGATTCAGGCGTTCGAGCGCTACTACATCACCATCGCCGCGCTGACCAAGAACGGCCCGCATACGCTCACCGGTGCCGAACTGGAAAACACCTGCACGCTCACCGCGCAGCGGCTCAGCCTGCTCAACGAACTGTCGGCACCGGAGTTCTTCGACAAGGCGCTGTTCCGCGGTTTCATCCAGAAACTGCGCGAGCGCCGCGTGGTATGGACCGACGACGCCGGCAAGCTGGACTACGACAGCGCGCTCGAGGGCATGGTGCGCGACGCGCGGGTGATCCTGTCGCGCGAAGTGCGCCACTCGATCCTGAAGATCACCCCCGCCGGCACGCCCGCCGCAGCGCCGACTGACGCAGCCCCGACTGACGCAGCGATCCAGCGTGCCGTGCCGACCGATGCCTCCAGCGCCGAGCTGCACCAGCGCCACGTCGACGCCGAACATCACCGGCATGCGCTGCCGCACGCTGCCGATGCGGCGGTCAGCGCCGACGCCGACCATCCAGCACGCCGGGACTGAGTCACCACCGGGGGACATCAACGGCGCCTCGCCGCAGCGCAAGGCTGACGGCAAGCCGGCCTGCGGCATGGCAGGATGACGGCGCCCGGCGCGCATGCCTAAGATGCATGCCCGTCCCGTCGGAAGCGCCCCATGAACCGTCGCCGTGCCCTCGTCGCCGCACGCATCCGTGCCGCCCTCGCCGTCGCCGGCCTCATGCTCGCGCTGCCGGCGCTGACCCCGGCCGCCGACGCGCCGGTCAATCACGACGTCAGCGTGCTGCACTGCGCGCGACTGCTCGATCCGGCCGCCGGCAAGCTGCTCGGCGAGACCACACTGATCGTCGACGGCGGCCGCATCCGCGAGCTGCATGCCGGCCGCGTGGATACCCGGCCGTACCAGGCCGCCGCTACCGCCGCGGGCGGCCGCTATCGCTACGTCGACCTGGCCGACGCCACCTGCCTGCCGGGCCTGATCGACGCGCACACCCACCTCACCGACCAGACCAGCCCCAGCGCCTACACCGACCAGTTCCGCTGGAACGCCGCCGACTACGCGATCCGCTCGACCGTCTACGCGAAGCGCACGCTGCTGGCCGGCTTCACCGCGGTGCGCAACGTGGGCGACAACCACAATGACTCGATCGCCCTGCGCAACGCGATCAACGCCGGCATCGTGCCGGGGCCGCGCATCTTCACCGCCGGCGTGCCGATCGGCAGCACCGGCGGCCATGCCGATCCCACCGACGGCTACCGCCAGGACCTGGCCGGCAACCCCGGCCCGGCCGACGGCATCATCAACAGTCCGCAGGACGCCTGGAAGGCGGTCCGTCAGCACTACAAGGACGGCGTGGACCTGATCAAGATCATGCCCTCCGGCGGCGTGCTCGACGAAAGCGCCAGCGCCGACAACCCGCAGATGACGATCGAGGAGATCAAGGCTGTCGTCGCGGCCGCGCACGACTATGGCTTCACCGTGGCCGCGCACGCGCACGGCGCCGAGGCGATCCGCCGCGCGGTGCTCGGCGGCGTCGACTCGATCGAGCACGGCACCTTCATGAACGCCGAGGACATGCAGCTGATGAAGCAGCACGGCACCTGGTATGTGCCCACCATCATCGCCGGCAAGTACGTCGAGGAGATGGCCGGCAAGCCCGGTTACTACCCGCCGCAGGTGGCGGCCAAGGCCCGGCTGGTCGGCCCGATCATCCAGGCCACCGCCGGCCGGGCGTACCGGGCCGGCGTGAAGATCGCCTTCGGCACCGACGCGGCGGTCTACCCGCACGGCCAGAACGCGAAGGAGTTCAAGTACATGGTCGACGCCGGCATGCCGCCGATGTATGTGCTGCAGGCCGCCACCACCCACGCCGCCGAACTGCTGCACCGGTCCGATCAGCTCGGGCAGATCGCGCCCGGCCGCCAGGCCGACGTGATCGCCGTTCCCGGCAACCCGCTGGACGACATCACCGCGATGCAGCGCGTCAGCTTCGTGATGAAAGGCGGCGTGATCTACAAGCAGGATGGTCAGCCAACCCTGCTTTGAGACGCGTTCCGGTACGGCGTTGCAGGACGAGTCCGGCCCGCCCTGGTGAACCGTGATGGGCGCTCGATCCTGTAACATCCAGTCCATGAACGAGCAGCCCCGCCCCGCCCCGGAATCGACCACCCACTTCGGCTTTCGCGATGTTCCCGTCGCCGAGAAGCAGAAGCTGGTAGGCCAGGTCTTCACCTCGGTCGCGCGCAGCTACGACCTGATGAACGACCTGATGTCGTTCGGCATCCACCGACTGTGGAAGCGCCATTTCGTGGCGGTCAGCGGGGTGCGTCGCGGCGACCGCGTGCTGGACCTGGCCGGCGGCACCGGCGACATCGCCGCGCTGCTCAGGCCGGTCATCGGCGACGAAGGCGAAGTGGTGGTCGGCGACATCAACGCCGCCATGCTGGAGGTCGGTCGTGACCGCATGACCGATCGCGGCCTGGTCAGCGGCCTGCGCTGGGCGCAGCTCAACGCCGAGGCGCTGCCGTTCCCGGACAACAGCTTCGACGCCGTGACGATGGCGTTCGGCCTGCGCAATGTCACCGACAAGGACCAGGCGCTGGCCGACATCTGCCGCGTGCTCAAGCCCGGCGGCCGGCTGCTGGTGCTGGAATTCTCGCGCGTGCAGAACGAAACCTTCGGCAAGCTGTACGACTTCCACTCGTTCAAGATCCTGCCGAAGCTTGGCCAGCTGTTCGCCGGCGACGCCGACAGCTACCAGTACCTGGCCGAGTCGATCCGCAAGCACCCCGACCAGCAGACCCTCAAGGGCATGATGGAACGCGCCGGCTTCGGCCGCGTCGATGTGCGCAACCTGAGCGGCGGCATCGTGGCGATCCATCGGGCCTACAAGTTCTGATCGCCAGCCCGCATGTCGGGCATCTGCATGGATGGATCCATCCGCGCGGCCGCCTGGGGTGCCGGTTCGATTAGCCTGTACGCAGATCGGCGCTGATCTGGCCGAGCGCGGCGATCTCGTCGTCGTGGCCCTGGTCGCGCCACGGCTCGGCCAGCGCCTCGGCGTACCAGCGCTGCATCGACGGCCGCGCCAGCATGCGCTGCGCGTAGGCGGCAGACGCCTCGCCCAACGCCAGCCCGTAGGTCTGCGCGCGAAACACCACCGGCGCATAGAACGCATCGACCGCGCCGAAACGCTCACCGGCCAGGAACGGACCGCCGAAGCGGCGCAGCCCCTCGCTCCACAACTCGTCGATGCGGGCGATGTCGGCGGCGAGCGCGGGCGACGGCTGGTGCAGGCGTACGCGCAGGCCGCAGCTCATCGAGCACTGCTGACGCAGCGCGGGAAACCCGGCATGCATCTCCGCCGTGGCGCAGCGCGCCCACGTGCGTGCCACGGGATCGGACGGCCACACGGCCGGATGACGCTCGGCCAGGTATTCGACGATGGCCAGTGAATCCCACACCCGCGTGTCGTCGTCGTGCAAGCACGGCACCTTGCCGTTGGGCGAGAACGCGCGGAACGCCGCCCAGTTGCTGCCCGGTGCGAACGGATGCATCTGCTCGCGGAACGGCAGCCCCAGTTCGGTCAGCAGCAGCCACGGTCGCAGCGACCAGGACGAGTAGTTCTTGTTGGCGATGTGCAGCTCGAGCATGTGACCTCACTCCGTGATCGGTACGTTCGGTTCGCCGGTGGCCGGCACCGGCACGGCGCGCCGGCGCGTATTCGCCAGCACCACGCCGAGCACGGTGATCGCGCCGCCGACCAGGGTCAGCATGCCGGGCTGCTCGCCCAGCCACAGCCAGCCGATCAGCACCGCGATCGGCGGCGAGAAATAGATGAAGCTGGAAATCTGCGAGGCCGATACGCGTTGCAAGGCGACGTTCCATGCCAGATAGCCGACGAAGGTGGGCGCAATGCCCAGCCACAGCAGCGCGGCCACGTGTGACCACGGCGCCGCCGCCAGCGCCTGCGGCAGCGCCAGCCCGAACGGCAGTGCGCCGAGCGTGCCGGCGAAGAACGTGAACGCGGTGACACCCAGCATGCTGCTGCGCGCGAACAGCGGCTTCTGGCCCACGAAATAGATCGCCGAGGCCAGCACGCTGACCAGCACCAGCGCCGCCTTCGGTTCAAACCGGACGTCTTTGCCACTGGTCAGCACCACCAGCACCACGCCGATCAGCGCAATGCCCAGCCCAGTCAACGTGCGCGCGGGCAGGCGCTCGCGCAGCCAGATGGCCGACACTGCGGCCGTGGCGGCAGGGATCAACGCGAGCAGGATCGAGGCAGTGCCGCTGGCGATGCGCGTTTCGGCATAGTTGAGGCACAGGTGGTAGATGCTCAGACCGATCACCCCGAGCAGCGCCAGTGCCGGCCAGTCGCGCCGCGGCGGCAGCGGCACGCGCCTGATCCGCAGCAGCACGGCAAAACACGCCGAGCCGATTGCCAGCCGCGCGAGCGCCACCTCGCCCGGGGTGAACGAGACCAGCGCATAGGCAATCGCCGCATACGCCGACGACCAGGTCAGGAGCGCGATCGCGATATAGCCGAGGGTGCGCCCGTCGAGGCGCTCGGTGGTACGCATGGGGGTCGAATCCGTAGCGGGAAAGCGTGGCGTAGTTTGACGCATCGCGCGGCCTGCGGCTGTCCGTTTCTGCACATCGGCGCGACTGATGCGTCGGTCCGGGCCGGCCGTGCGACCATCCGCAGCATCCCCCTGCTCCGACGCCGAGAGCCCGCATGCGCACGCTGTATCCCGATATCGAGCCGTACCGCAGCCAGCGCATCGCAGTCGATGCGCGCCACACGCTGCGAGTGGAGGAATGCGGCAACCCCGCCGGCCTGCCGGTGCTGTTCCTGCACGGCGGTCCGGGCGCAGGGCTGGCGCGGTATCACCGGCGCTTCTTTGATCCGGCGCGCTACCGCATCGTGCTGTTCGACCAGCGCGGCGCCGGCCAGTCCAGCCCGTTCGCCGACCTCATCGACAACACCACCTGGCACCTGGTCGCCGACATCGAGATGCTCCGCCGGCAGCTGGGCATCGAGCGCTGGGTGGTGTTCGGCGGCTCGTGGGGGTCCACGCTGGGACTGGCGTACGCGCAGGCGCATCCGGAGCGCGTGCTGGGGCTGGTGCTGCGCGGCATCTTCCTGTGCCGGCCGGCGGAGATCCGCTGGTTCTACGAGGAGGGCGGCGCGTCGTGGCTGCTGCCGGAAAAATGGGCGCGCTATACGGCAGCGATCCCCGCCGACGAGCGCGGCGAGATGATGGAGGCTTACTGGCGCCGCCTCACCGGCGACGACGAAGCGGTGCGGCTCGCCGCCGCACAGGCGTGGGGCGCGTGGGAGGGCGGCGCCATCACGCTGGAGGAAAGCCCCGCCACCGAAGCCGGCTTCGCCGCGCCCGGAGTGGCGCTGAGCCTGGCGCGGATCGAGGCGCACTACTTCCGCCACCACGGCTGGCTGCAGGCCGACCAGCTGCTGCGGGACGTGCCGAAGATCCGGCATATTCCCGCCACCATCGTGCAGGGCCGCTACGACATCGTCTGCCCGGCGAAAAGCGCGTACGACCTCGCCGCCGCGTGGCCCGAGGCCGAGCTGCATATCGTGCTGGCCGGGCATGCGGCGACCGAGCCGGCGATCGTGGATCAGCTGGTGCAGGCCACCGACAAGCTGGCGGATCGGTTCGGCTGAACGCTCAGCGCACGGCCA
>JAJXTX010000093.1 GCA_021783385.1 Pseudomonadota bacterium | reverse complement strand
GACGCACAGAAAGTGCCCCAGCCGGAACTGCAGATCCGCGCGGACAAGACCACCGAGTTCAAGATCGTCAAGAAGATCCTTGGCAGTGCCAAGGAATCGGGCATGGTGCACGTCGGCTTCATGACCACTGACGCGCCGAAGGGGTAATCAGAGATGGCTTTCGCAAGCAAAAGCAGTGGGCCGATGTCGGAGATCAACGTCACGCCGCTGGTCGACGTGATGCTGGTGCTGCTGATCATCTTCATGATCACGGCGCCGGTACTGGCGCACAAGATCAAGGTGGATCTGCCGCAGCCCAACGTGAATACCCCGCCGCCCACGAACCCGCCCGATCCGATTCATCTGAAGATCGATCAGAGCGGCGCGTTCTACTGGAACGACACCCCGGTCGACGAGCTCGGCCTGAAAGCCCAGCTGGCGGTGATTGCGCAGCAGAGCAATCAGCCCGAGATCCAGATCGCTGCCGCTGATGGCGTCGCCTATCAGTACGTGGCGAGTGTGCTGGCCGACGCGAAGAGCTACAACCTGGCCAAGATCGGGTTCGCCGAAGGCAACTGATCAGCCGCCAGTGTCCGAACGTGAAAACCCCCGCCATGTGCGGGGGTTTTTGCGTTGGCGCTAGCTGGACAGCCTCAGCGCAGGATCTGCAGATAGTTGCGCACGGTGACGGCCAGTCCCTCGTACAGCGCCTCGCCGATCAGCGCGTGGCCGATCGATACTTCGGCGAGCCCGGGGATGGCCGCCTTGAAGGTGCCCAGATTGGCCTGGCTCAGGTCGTGCCCGGCATTCACCGCCAGGCCCGCCTGCTGTGCCCGCCGTGCGGTGTCGACGCAGGCGGCCAGCGCGGCAGCCGGTCGCCCCTCCGCAAAGGCCTGGGCGTATGGCCCGGTGTAGATCTCGACGCGCTGCACGCCCACCGTCACCGCTGCGGCGAAGTCCTGTGTGCCGGCATCGACGAACAGGCTGACGCGGCAGCCGAGTTCGCACAAATCGCGTACTACCGGACCCAGCCGTTCCATATCGCGCGCCAGATCGAAGCCGTGGTCGGAAGTGAGCTGCCCATCGCCATCGGGAACCAGCGTCACCTGGGTCGGCCGTACCTCGCGTGCCAGCGCCAGCAGTCCGGGATAGGCGCCACGCGCGGGTGCAAAGGGATTGCCCTCGATGTTGTATTCCACCCGGCCGCGCAGCATCACGGCCAGCGCGCGCACGTCGTCCGGCCGCACGTGGCGCAGATCCGGCCGCGGGTGCACGGTGATGCCGCCGCAGCCGGCCTCGATGCAGGTCTGCGCAGCTTCGCAGATATCCGGTTCGGTGCCTCCGCGCGAATTGCGCAGCACGGCGATCTTGTTGAGATTGACGCTGAGCACGGTCATGGCGGGTGGGAATCTCTGGCGATGATGGGCGAAGCGCAAGCGTACTGCGCCGCACGCGGAAATCCCTACTCACATGGGGTCGCCCAGCCGGAAATGGCGAAGATGGCGCGCGCCGCCGCGCCACGCCAGCGCCGCTACCAGTGCGGTATCGAGCGCCAGCGGGTGCAGCTGCCACGCACTGACGTCGTCGTGTTCCAGCCGGCGCAGCGCGAGACCTCCGGGCGTACGGGCGATGCTGAGCCGGTGCAGACCAAAGGCGAGCCCGCGACCGAGCGCCTTGAGTACCGCCTCCTTCGCCGTCCACAGATCGAGGAAGGCGGCGCTGCGTTGTTCCGGCGGCAGCGCGGCCAGCGCCTCGGCCTCCTCCGCGCTGAAGAAGCGGCGCGCAATCTCCAGCGCGCGCGGTCGCGCGCGCTGCTGCTCGACATCGATGCCGGGGGTGATGTTGCGGCCGACGGCGACCAGCGCATGCGGCCCGCTGTGTGACCAGTTGAAGCCCAGCGCCTGCCCGTGTGCGGTGTCCAGCGCGGGCCGGCCGTATGCATCGTTGACCAGCTTGAGCCGCTGCGCCTCAACCCCGAGGTAGGCCGCCAGCAGTGCATGCAGCGGCGCGCGTCGCTGCTCGGCCCGATACGCCAGCCGCCACACGTGAATCTCGTTATCGCGCAGATGCTCTGCTAGGTTGGCGGGTAGCGACGCGTGGGTCTCAGGCATGCGCGCATGGTGGCGCTGGCGGCAGGCGCGCACAAGCGCGCGAGCGCATGGCCTGAGCGCGACGCAGCGATCGATTCGGCACGCAGGATGATCCGGGAGGACTTGCTTGATTCACCGTTGGCTGCTGCTGCTGGTGTCGCTTCTGTATGTCGGGCTGCTGTTCGTGGTGGCCTATGCGGGCGATCGCCGACCGGTGTATCCACGTCAGCCGAAGCTGCGGCCGATCATCTACAGCCTCGCGCTGGCGGTGTACTGCTCGTCGTGGACGCTGTACGGCGCGGTGGGCACGGCGGCGCGCTCCGGGCTGGCGTACCTGCCGATCTATCTGGGACCGATGCTGCTGTTCGTGTTCGGCTTCGGCCTGCTGCGCCGGCTGGTGCGGGTGGCCGGTCAGCGCAACATCACCTCGATCGCGGACTTCATCGGCGCCCGCTTCGGCAAGTCGCACGGGCTGGCCGCGCTGGTGGCGGTGATCGCGGTGACCGCGGTGGTGCCGTACATCGCGCTGCAGTTCAAGGCGGTGTCGATGTCGTTTGGGGTGCTCAGCGGCAGCGTGCCGGCCGGTGGCGCCGACAGCGCGTTGTGGTGCGCGGTGCTGCTGGCGGTGTTCGCGATCCTGTTCGGCACCCGCAGCATCGATGCCACCGAGCATCACCACGGCATGATGCTGGCGATCGCGCTGGAGTCGCTGATCAAGCTGCTTGCCTTCGTGGCGCTGGCAGCCTACGCGCTCTGGCATGGGCCGGGGTTGGCGGCGACCGTGCAGCGCCCGCTGCTGCAGCTGGATCAGGGCCTGCCGCCGGGTTTTCTGGCGCAGACGCTGCTGGCGTTCTGCGCGATGTTCTGCCTGCCGCGGCAGTTCCAGATTGGCGTGGTGGAATGCGAGGACGCTGACGATATCCATCGGGCGCGCTGGCTGGTGCCTCTGTACCTGGGCATTGTCTGCGTGGCGGTGCTGCCGATCGTGGCGGCAGGCGCGAGCATGCCGGTGGTGCGCGACGGCATCGCCGATGCCTGGGTGCTGACCCTGCCGCTGGCGCACGGCAATCGCGGCATGGCGCTGCTGGCCTTCATTGGCGGCTTTTCGGCGGCCACCGGTATGGTGATCGTGGCCTCGGTGGCGCTGTCGACGATGATCAGCAACGACCTGGTGATGCCGGCGCTGCTGCGCATCCGCCACCTGCAGCTGGAGCAGCGCAGCGACCTTTCGCAGCTGGTGCTGCGCGTGCGCCGGGTGGCGATCGCGGCCCTCGCGCTGATGGCCTACGTGTACTACCGGGTGGCGGCCGGTTCAGAGAACCTGGCGGCTACCGGACTGCTGGCGTTTGCCGCGGTGGCGCAGTTCGCGCCCG
The DNA here is from genome assembly GCA_021783385.1 of Pseudomonadota bacterium. Classification (GTDB taxonomy): domain Bacteria; phylum Pseudomonadota; class Gammaproteobacteria; order Xanthomonadales; family Rhodanobacteraceae; genus Rhodanobacter. Next base: position 5,569 of record JAJXTX010000093.1, on the reverse strand, counting down.
CACTGGTGGCTGCGCTGTACTGGCGCGGTGCCAGCCGGCGCGGGGTGGCGGTGGGTCTGTTGGGCGGTTTCGCAGTGTGGATCTACACCCTGCTGCTGCCCGCGCTCAGCCGCTCCGACCAGTGGATCGAGCAGGGGCCGTTCGGCGTGAGCTGGCTGCGACCGCAGGCGCTGTTTCACCTGGGCGACTGGGACCCGGTGATGCACGCCACGTTCTGGTCGCTGCTGGTCAACGTTGGCTGTCTGGTTTTCATTTCGCTGCGCTTCCGACCCAGCCTGGAAGAGCGCCTGCATGCCTCGATGTTCATGGATGCCGACGCCACCGGACGCAGCGGCGCCGGCGACCTGCTCGGACGCATCGCTGTTGCCGACCTGCGCACCATCGCCGAGCGCATTCTGGGCGAACGCAGCAGTGACCGCGCGTTCGAGGAATACGCCGACCGCCGCGGCCGTCCGCTGCTGGCCACCGAGGCGGCAGACCGCGCGCTGATCCAGTACACCGAGCGGCTGCTGGCCTCGGCCATGGGCGCCGCCAATGCGCGGCGCATCCTGATCGGCGTGCTCTCCGGCAGCGGACTGGATATTGCCGAAGCGATGGCGCTGATGGACGAGGCCTCGCAGGAATTGCGCTTCAATCGCCAGCTGCTCTCCACCACGCTGGAAAACGTGTCGCAGGGCATCAGCGTGGTCGATGCCGACATGCGGCTGGTGGCATGGAACCACCGCTATCTGGAACTGTTCGACTACCCGGCCGGGATGGTCTACGTCGGCGTGCCGGTCGAGGATCTGATCCGCTGGAACGCCGAGCTGGGCGAATGCGGTCCGGGCGAAGTGGACGGCCATGTGGCCAAACGCATCGACTACATGCGCGCCGGCTCCTCGCATCTGTTCCAGCGCATCCGGCCGGATGGCACGGTGATCGAGATGCGCGGACGCGCGCTGCCCGGCGGCGGCTACGTCACCACCTATACCGACGTCACCGCCTACAAGCATGCCGAGCAGGCGCTGATCGAGGCCAACGAAACGCTGGAGCAGCGGGTGGAGCAGCGCACCGCCGAGCTGTCCGAGGCGCTGGTCGCCACCGCCCACGCGCGGCGCGCGGCCGAGGCCGCCAACATCTCCAAGACGCGCTTCCTCGCCGCCGCCAGCCACGACTTGCTGCAGCCGCTGAATGCGGCACGGCTGTTCACCTCCGCGTTGCGCCAGCATCCGGGCCTGGATGGTGAGGCGAGCCAGCTGGCCGAGCGCATCGACGCTTCGTTCCGCGCGGCCGAGGATCTGCTCGACGGGCTGCTCGACACCTCGCGACTGGATGCCGGCAGTTACCGGCCGGAAGTGGGTGGCTTCGCGCTGATCGAGCTGTTTGATTCGCTCAAGGCGCAGTTCGCGCTGGTGGCGGAGCAGCGCGGCCTGCGCCTGCGCGTGGTGCCGACCACGCTGTCGGTGCGCAGCGATCCGCAGCTGCTGCGCCGGATTGTGCAGAACTTCCTCTCCAACGCGTTGCGCTACACGCGCAGCGGCAGCGTGCTGCTGGGCGCACGCCGCGCGCAGGGCGAAGTGCGCATCGAGGTGTGGGATTCCGGCCCCGGCATCGCCGCCGAGCAGCGCGCGCGGATCTTCGACGAGTTCCAGCGGCTGGAGCAGCCCTCGCCGTGGGGCGAGAAGGGGCTGGGCCTGGGGTTGTCGATCTGCGATCGCCTGGCCGGCATTCTCGACCACCGGCTCGACCTGCATTCACAGGTCGGCCGCGGCAGCTGCTTTGCCGTCACCGTGCCGCGCAGCGTGCCGGTACCGGTGCGGCGCCAGCAGGTGCAGCGCCGCGGTCCCGACGAACAGCTGCCGCTGACCGTGCTCTGCCTGGACAACGACGCCACCATTCTCGACGGCATGCGCGCACTGCTCAGCCGCTGGGGCGTGGACTGCCGGCTGGCGCTGGACATCGACCAGGCGCGGGTGGAGCTGAGGCATGGGCCGATCGATCTGATCCTGGCCGACTACCATCTCGCCGACGAGCTCGACGGCCTGCAGGCGCTGCAGCGACTGCGCGCGGAATACCCAGCGCTGCCGCCGGCCGCCATGATCACCGCCGACCGCGGCAGCGAACTCAAGCAGCGCGCACGCGCCCTGGGCTATCCGCTGCTGCACAAGCCGCTGCGCCCGGCCGCGCTGCGTGCGCTGCTCACGGCGCTGCTGCGCCACTAGCGCGCCGCTTCAGGGTCCGTCATCGTCGGGGGGTGCCGGCATCGTTTCCTGATCCACCGCGAGCTGGCTGGCAGCCAGCGCCACCTGGGTGCGGTTGCTGACGCCGAGCTTGCGCATGATCGCGGTCATGTGTGCCTTCACGGTGGCTTCGGAGACGCTCAGGTCGTAGGCGATCTGCTTGTTCAGGAGGCCCTCAGCGATCATCGTCATCACGCGGAACTGCTGCGGGGTCAGCGTGGCGATGCGTGCGGCGGCGGCGGCCTCGTCGGGGCGCAGTTCGGTGCTGCCGCCGAGCAGCGAGGGGGGCAGCCAGACGTCGCCGTCCAGCACGGTGCGGATGGCCTCGACGATGGCCTCGCCCGGCGTCGATTTGGGAATGTAGGCCGAGGCGCCATGCGCCAGCGCGCGGCGTGCCACCAGCGACTCCTCGTGGCCGGATACCACGATGGTCGGCAGCCCCGGGTATTGCCCGCGGATGTGCGCCAACGCGGAGTAGCCGCGGGCGCCGGGCATGTGCAGGTCGAGCAGCAGCAGCTCGGCGTCGGGAAACTGCTCGATCAGGCCGAGCAGCGCATGCACGCTGTCGGCGCTGTGCACGCTGGCCTGGGGCAGTGCCGACAGCACCGCGCGTTGCATGGCTTCGCGGAACAGCGGGTGATCGTCGGCGATCAGGATGTCAGGCATGGGTTTCAGTAGCGGGGAACAGGCGAAAGGCAATAGGGAACACAAACTGTCCATGGCGCAGCGCCAACGGTGAAGCGGGCCGCCGCTGTTCCCCGCTCCCCGTTCCCCGTTCCCCGGCGCTTCATTTGATCAGTCTCTCGTCGACCAGGCTTTTCACCACGCTGGGGTCGGCCAGCGTCGAGATGTCACCCAGCTGGTCGGGCAGGTTCTCGCCGATCTTGCGCAGAATGCGGCGCATGATCTTGCCCGAGCGGGTCTTCGGCAGGCCCGGCGCCCACTGCAGGTAATCGGGCGTGGCGATCGGGCCGATTTCCTTGCGCACCCACGCGATCAGCTCCTTGCGCAGTGCGTCGGTGCCGACTTCACCCGAAATCAGGGTGACATAGGCATAGATGCCCTGGCCCTTGATGTCGTGCGGACAGCCGACCACCGCCGCTTCGGCTACCTTGGGGTGCGCCACCAGCGCGCTTTCCACCTCGGCGGTGCCCAGCCGGTGCCCGGCGACGTTGATCACGTCATCGACGCGGCCGGTGATCCAGTAATAGCCGTCCTCGTCGCGGCGGGCGCCGTCGCCGGTGAAGTAGTTGCCGGGATAGGCGCTGAAGTAGGTGTCGATGAAGCGCTGATGATCGCCGTAGACCGTGCGCATCTGGCCCGGCCACGAATCGCTGATCAACAGGTTGCCCTCGCAGGCCCCCGCCTGCGCTTCACCGTTGGTATCGACGATGACCGGCTTGATGCCGAAGAACGGCAGCGTCGCCGAGCCCGGTTTGGTGGCGATGGCACCGGGCAGCGGGGTGATCAGGATGCCGCCGGTTTCGGTCTGCCACCAGGTGTCCACGATCGGGCAGCGTTCGTCGCCGACCACCCGGTAGTACCACTCCCACGCCTCCGGGTTGATCGGTTCGCCGACCGTGCCAAGCAGGCGCAGGCTGGCACGCGAGCACGCCTTCACCGGGCCCTCGCCCTCGCGCATCAGCGCGCGGATTGCGGTGGGCGCGGTGTAGAACAGGGTGACCTGGTGCTTGTCGATCACCTGCCAGAAGCGGCGGAAGTCGGGGTAGTTCGGCACGCCGTCGAACATCAGCACAGTGGCACCATTGGCCAGCGGGCCGTACACCACGTAGCTGTGGCCGGTGATCCAGCCGACGTCGGCGGTGCACCAGTAGATGTCGTCCTCGCGCAGGTCGAAGATCGTCTCGTGGGTATAGCTGGTGTAGACCAGATAGCCGCCCGAGGTGTGCAGCACGCCCTTCGGCTTGCCGGTGGAGCCGGAGGTATACAGGATGAACAGCGGGTGTTCGGCTTCCATCGGCTCGGCCGGGCAGTCGGCCGTCTGGCCATCCATCAGGTGATGCCAGTAGCGATCGCGCGGGGATTGCATGGGCACCGCCGCACCGGTGCGACTGACCACGACGACCGTCTCCACGCTGTGCGTGCCGGGACGCTCCAGCGCCGCATCGACGTTCGCCTTCAGCGCGATCCGCTTGCCGCCGCGCACGCCCTCGTCGGAGGTGACCACCACCTTGCAGGCTGAATCGGCGATGCGCCCGGCCAGCGAATCGGGCGAGAAGCCGCCGAACACCACCGAATGCACGGCGCCGATGCGCGCGCAGGCCAGCATCGCCACCGCCGCTTCCGGAATCATCGGCAGGTAGATCGCCACGCGATCACCCTTGACCACGCCCAGATGTTTCAGCGTGTTGGCGAACTTGCACACCTCGGCGTGCAGTTCGCGATAGGTGAGCGAGCGCGATTCGGCGGGATCGTCGCCTTCGAAGATGATGGCGACCTTGTCGCCGCGTTCGGCCAGGTGGCGGTCGAGGCAGTTGGCTGCCACGTTGAGCGTGCCGTCCTCGTACCAGCGGATGTGCAGGTTCTTCGGGTCAAACGAGACGTCCTTGATCCGGGTGGGCGACTTGATCCAGTCCACCCGCTGGCCCACGCGCGCCCAGAAGCCGTCAGGATCGGCGATCGATTCGGCATACAAGCGTGCGTAATCCTGCTGGCGCACCCGCGCAGTGGCGGCGAACTCGGGCTTGACCGGATAGAGCTTGGACATGAGGAGCCTCCTGAGAAAGGGTCACTGCGATCGCTGACGGGAATGCCGGACGCTTCCGGCATGGGTCGAGTTTAGCCGCGGGCCGCGTGTCACGTGGTATCTGACAGCAAGACTTTGGTCGAGGTTAGACCAATGGCGAATGGCGGCTCGCGCTGCAGCATGACCATGCTCGGCGCGTATAACGTTTGGGGAGCGGCAGGGGTGACGGCAACGCGTGACGAAGCAATTCCTGTAAACCAATTCGAGGGGAGATCAAACGAATGAGCATTGAAAGCGCACCGAGAAAACTCGCCAACCCGGCCCCGCTGGGCCTGGCGGGTTTCGCCTTGACGACATGGTTGTTGAGCATCATCAATGTCGGCTGGTTCAGTCCCGACGCGATGCCCATGGTGCTGGCCGTTGCCCTGGCCTTTGGCGGCACGGCACAGATGATCGCCGGCGTGATGGAAATGCCCAGTGGCAATACCTTTGGCAGCACCGCCTTCATCAGCTATGGCGCGTTCTGGTGGTCATTTGCCCTGTTTGTGCTGTTTCTGCATGACAAAGTGCCGGCCGGCTTTGTCGGCTGGTATCTGTTCCTGTGGGGCGTATTCACTTTCTACATGTGGATCGCCACGCTCAA
>JAJXTX010000092.1 GCA_021783385.1 Pseudomonadota bacterium | reverse complement strand
TGCTCGCCCTGGCGATGGCCGCCACCCGGATCCATCATTTCGGTGCCGTGCCGGACGCCAGCTGGGGTGCGTTCTTCCTCGCCGGATTCTGGCTGCGCGGGTCGGCACGCTGGGCATTTCCGCTGCTGATTGCCGAAGCAGTGCTGATCGACTTTCTGGTGATCACCGGTCAGGGCATCGACTTCTGGAGCCATTACTGCGTGTCGCCGGCCTACTGGTTCATGCCCGTGTATTTCGGCGCGCTGTGGCTGGGCGGCAGCTGGCTGGCGCGGCGCCAGCCGGGGCTGCGGCTGTCCTCGCTGTGGCTGGCGCTGGCCGCGCTGCTGACCAGCGAGGCGGCCTGCTACCTGATTTCCAACGGCAGCTTCTACTGGATCAGCGCCAACGTGCCGCAGCCGCGCAGTTTCGGCGACTGGCTGGTCAACCTGGGTGACTGGTATGCACCGTTTCTGGGCATCACCGCGCTGTACGTCGGCATCGGCGCCGTGCTGCACGTGCTGGTGACGCAGCTGGCACGCACGCTGCGCCAGTCGGGCCGGGCAGGCCTTCGCCACTAGGTCGACCACGGCATGGGCAACCGGCTCTCCAGGATCTACACCCGCACCGGTGACGATGGCAGCACCGGCCTGGGCGACGGCACGCGGGTGGCAAAGGATTCGCTGCGCGTGGCCGCCTATGGCACGGTGGACGAACTCAACAGCACGCTCGGCATGGTGCTGGCGGTCGAGGGCATCGACGCGGCCGTGGCCGAGGTGCTGGGCCAGGTGCAGCATGCGCTGTTCGACCTCGGCGGCGAGCTGTGCATCCCCGGCATGGCGATGATCGAGGATGCCGACATCGACCGGCTGGAGCAGGTGCTGGACGGCTTCAACGAACCGCTGCCGCCGCTGAAGGATTTCATCCTGCCCGGTGGCGGCATGGCGGCAGCATGCTGCCACCTGGCGCGCACGGTGTGCCGGCGCGCCGAGCGCGAGGTGATTGCACTGGCGCGGGTCGAGCCGGTGCGCCCCGAGGCGCAACGCTATCTGAACCGGCTGTCCGACCTGCTGTTCGTGCTGTGCCGCGTGCTGGCGCGCGCCAGCGGTCACGGCGAAGTGCTGTGGCAGCACGCGCGCCGACGCCCGCCGGCGGCCGGCTGAGGCAACGCCATGCTGCAGCTCTACACCCACGCCGACTGCCTGCGCCATGACAACGGCGCCAGCCACGCGGAGAGGCCTGCGCGGCTGCGCGCGGTGCTGCAGGCACTGGATCAGGATCACTTCGCCGCGCTCGACCGCATCGAGGCGCCGCGCGCCAGTCGCGAACAGCTGCTGCGCGTGCACAGCGCCGCACACGTCGACCGCGTGCTGGGCAGCGTGCCCACGCACGGGGTGGTGCAGCTGGACCCGGACACCTGGCTCTCGCCCGGCTCGGACGAGGCCGCCCTGCGTGCCGCCGGCGCCGTCTGCGCCGCAGTGGACGCGGTGCTCGGCGGCACCGCCGAACGCGCCTTCTGCGCGGTGCGCCCGCCCGGCCACCATGCCACCGCCGATCAGGCAATGGGCTTCTGCCTGTTCAACAACATCGCGGTGGCCGCGGCGCACGCGCTGCACAAGCACCAGCTGAAGCGGGTGGCGATCGCCGATTTCGATGTGCATCACGGCAATGGCACGCAGGCGATCTTCGAGCGCGACCCGCGCGTGCTGTTCGTGTCGAGCCACCAGTCGCCGCTGTATCCGGAGACCGGCGGCGAGGACGAGTGCGGGGTGGGCAACATCGTCAACGGCACGCTGCCGGCCGGCAGCGGCTCCCACGCGTTCCGCGAACTGTGGCACGAGCGGCTGCTGCCGCGGATGCATGCGTTCAGGCCGCAGCTGGTGCTGGTGTCGGCCGGCTTCGACGCGCATCGCAGCGACCCGCTGGCCGATCTGCGGCTGGGCACCGAAGACTACGCGTGGATCACCGAGCGGCTGGTGAGCGTGGCCCGCAAGCATGCCGGCGGGCGGCTGGTTTCCACCCTGGAAGGCGGCTACGACCTGACCGCGCTGGCCGCCAGCGTCGCCGCGCACGTCACCGCCCTGCAGGGCTGAGACGTGCGGCGGCTGGCGCCGCATCGACGCCACCGGCGCGGCGGCCGCAAAGGTTTGCCTGCCTTCGATGGGGCGTTTCTGCTAGCTTAACCAGCCTTCAAACCCACAGAATCGACCGTGACGTCCAAGCTCCCCCCGCGTCGCCTGCTGGCCGTGGCTGCCGCACTCGCCCTGTTCGGCACCCACGCTGATGCCATGGGCGGTCACACCCGCCCCAAGACTTCGCTGGACGGGGCGGAGCAGTCCTGTCCGCTGGGCTCGTTCCACTGCGCGCCGCGACCGTACAGCTACGCGATGTGCCGGCCGAACGCGCTGCTGGAGTTCTACGACCCCAGCCTGGGCACCAACACCGCCCTGCGCGACACCAGCCGCACGCTGGTGCAGGCGAAGCAGGTGGACAGCTCCAACCAGTCGGTCTATCACCTGGCCGGCAACGTCAGGCTGCAGCGCGCCGACCAGCTCCTGCAGGCGGACACCATCGACTACAACAACGACACCACCGACTACGACGCACGCGGCAACGTGCGCTATCAGGAAGCCGGCCAGCTGCTGGCGGGCAGCCACATGCGCGGCAACACCGAGGCCAGCCGCGGCATCGCCGACAACGTGCGCTACCAGATGCTCGACGCGCGCGGCAACGGCGTGGCGAAGCAGGGGCAGATGCTGGACGCGCAGCACACCCGCTACAGCATGGCGACCTATTCCACCTGCGATGTCGGCCATCACGTGTGGGAGTTCCGTGGCAAGTCGATCACGGTGAACAAGGACACCGGCGTGGGCACGGCGCGCGACGCCACCCTGCGGCTCGGCAATGTGCCGTTCTTCTATTTGCCGTACTTCACCTTTCCGATTGATCACCGGCGCAAGAGCGGCTTCCTGTACCCGACCATCGGCAACACCAGCCGCTCCGGTTTCCAGATCAGCACGCCGTACTACCTCAACCTGGCGCCCAACTATGACGCCACGCTGGATCCGCGCATCTACAGCCTGCGCGGCCCGATGCTGGCGGGCGAGTTCCGCTACCTGGAGTCCGGCAGCCGCGGCCAGCTCAACGTGCAGTACGTGCCGAACGATCACGGCAGCAGCGACGGCCTGGCCAACACCAACCATCGCAAGCGCTACCTGATCAATTTCAGCGACAGCACGCAGTTGTGGCCGGGCTGGCAGTTCACCGACTCGTACAACCGCGCCTCGGACAGCAGTTATCTGTACGACTATGGCAATGCGCTGTCGCACGTGGCGGTCTACGCGCTGGCCTCCAATGCCGCCATCTCGGGCAGCGGCAAGTGGTGGAACGCCTCGTTCGGCGGCACCGTCTACCAGAACACCAACCCGTTCGCGACCGACGCCGTGCTGCCCTACCAGCAGCTGCCGTATGCGAACTTCGGCATGAATGTGCCGCTCTCGCGCTGGCTGGAATTCGGCATGGACAGCTCGGCGGTGGCGTTTCGCAAGACCGCCAGCGTCGAGGGCGAGCGCGAGGACCTGTACCCCTACCTGGCCGCCGATTTCGGCACCGCCGGCTGGTTCGTGCGGCCCCGGCTGGCGTATCGCTACACCGCCTACCAGCTGAGCGGCGGCTACCAGAACTACGGCTACTTCGGGCTGCTCGGCAGCGGTGCCACGCCGTTCACGCAGCCGTCGCCGAGCCGGTCGCTGCCGATCGTCAGCGTGGATAGCGGACTGGTGTTCGACCGCAGCACCACGCTGTTCGGCCACAGCTACACGCAGACGCTGGAGCCGCGGCTGTACTACCTGTACGTGCCCTATCGCAACCAGGACAACCTGCCGCTGTTCGACACCAACCTGATGTCGTTCGACTACTGGCAGCTGTTTTCGCCAAACCGGTTCTCCGGCGCCGATCGCCAGATGAACGCGAACAACCTCACCGGCGCGATCACCACCCGCCTGCTCGATGAAAACGGCGTCGAGCGGCTGTCGGCCAGCTTCGGCCAGATCCGCTACTTCACGCCGCAGCGGGTGCAGCTGCCGAACGGCCAGCAGACCGTGCTGCCCGCCACCAACTGGGCCGGCTCGGACTATGTGGCACAGCTCGATCTGCAGCTGAGCGACCGCTGGCGCCTCAACAGCACCTATCAGTGGAGCCCGAACACGCGCCGCACCGACGTGGCCGCGCTGGAGCTGCAGCGGCGCATCGGCCTCGACGGCATCCTCAACTTTGCCTATCACTATCGCCGCGATCTGCTGGAACAATACAGCGCCTCGGCGGTCTACCCGGTGTCCGAACGCTGGCGCCTGGTCGGGTCGTGGACCTATTCGGTGCCGGATCACCGCACGATCGAGGCGCTGGCCGGGGTGGAATACGACAGCTGCTGCGTGACCCTGCGGCTGGTTGATCGCAACTACGTGAACCAGGGCTATTACGGTTTCGGCCCGATTCCCTTCGGCGGCAACATCAACCGTCGCGACAATGCGGTGATGTTCGAGGTGGTGTTCAAGGGCCTCGGCTCCACCGGCGGCCAAATCGATCCGCTGTTGCGCCGTGATATTCTCGGCTATCAATAACCGCATCAGTCACCGGCTTTCCGAATGAAGCAAATCATTGCATCCCTGCTGCTCGCACTCGCGATCCTTGTTCCTGCCCACGCCCAGCTGCTGAACCCCGCCGCCGCCCCGACCACCCAACCGGCGAATGCATCCGGGCTGCAGCCGATCGACCGGATCGTGGCGGTGGTCAACGACGACGTGATCCTGCAGAGCGAGCTGAACGAGGCGGTGCGCGCGGTGCAGCAGCAGTACGCCAGCCAGCCCGGCCAGCTGCCGCCGTTGGACGTGCTGCAGAAGCAGGTGCTCGACCGGCTGATCCTGATGCGGCTGCAGATCCAGAAGGCACAGGATCAGGGCGTGCACGTGTCCGACGCCGACGTCGACAAGGCAGTCGCTGCCGTCGCCGAGCAGAACAAGATCACTCCCGAGCAGCTGCGCGCCGAGGTCGAACGCAACGGCGGCAGCTTCGCCCAGTTCCGCCAGCAGCTGGCCGACCAGCTCACCGTGCAGCGGCTGCACGAAAACGTGGTGCACGATCAGGTCTCGGTGACCGACAGCGAGATCGACAACCTGCTCAGCAGCCCCAGCTACAAGGCCGGCGAAGTGCATCTGGCACACATCCAGATCAGCACCCCCAGCGGCGCCGATGCGGCCGCGATCAAGGCGGCCCAGGCCAAGGCCGAGCAGGCGCTGGCGGCGATCAAGGGCGGCATGGATTTCCACGCGGCGGCGATCCGCTACTCCGATGCGCCCGACGCGCTCGACGGCGGCGACCTCGGCTGGCGCCGCATGGACGAGCTGCCGGCTGCCTTCGCCGACACCATCGCCAGCATGAAGCCCGGCGACGTGAGCCCGGCGCTGCGCGGTCCGACCGGCTTCCACATCCTCAAGCTGATCGGCCAGCGCGCGCCGAACAAGCAGATGGTCACCGAGTTCCACGCCCGCCAGATCCTGATCAAGCCGAGCGAACTGATGACACCGGCGCAGGCGCAGCAGAAGGCAGAGGACCTGTACAACCGCATCGTCAACAAGCACGAGGACTTCGCCAAGCTGGCGAAGGAAAACTCCGACGATCCCACCACCGCCAACGCCGGTGGCGACATGGGCTGGTTCAAGCAGCAGGACTGGGGCGCCACCATCGCCGCACAGCTCGGCGCGCTGAAGGATAACCAGGTATCGCAGCCGTTCCAGAGCGAGGCAGGCTGGCATATCCTGCAGCGCCTGGGCACGCGCCAGAGCGACCTCACCAACCAGATCGCACGCGATCAGGCACGGCAGGCGATCGGCAGCCGCAAGGCCGAGCAGGTGTATGACGACTACCTGCGCGACCTGCGTTCGAACGCCTACATCCACATCTTGGTGCCCGAGCTGCGCGACGCCAGCGAGCCGTCCGCCGCCGGCGCCGCGTCGTAAGCCGAGCGCGCCCGCGCGGCAGCATGGATACCCGCTTCCTGCCCCGGCTCGCCGTCACCGCCGGTGAGCCGGCGGGGATCGGCGCCGAGCTGCTGATCCGGCTGGCCGCCACCGCTCTCCCCGCTGATCTGGTGGCAGTCACCGATCGCGGCCTGCTCGAACGCGCCGCCGCACGCTGCGGCAGCGCCATCGAACTGCTTGACGACGACGGTCAGCCGCAGAGCACGCGCCGTCCCGGCACGCTGCGGCTGCGGCAGGTGCCGCTGACTGTGCGCGAAGTGCCCGGGCATCCCGATCCGCGCAATGCCGTCCACGTCCTCGCCACGCTGGCCGAGGCGGCCGATGGCTGCAGCGCCGGCCGCTACCACGCCGTGGTCACCGCGCCACTGCAGAAATCCTCGATCAACGAGGCCGGCATCCGTTTCAGCGGGCACACCGAATTTTTCGCCGAGCGCGCGCACGCCAACGTGGTGATGATGCTGGCCAGCCCCGCGCTGCGCGTCGCACTTGCCACCACACACCTGCCGCTGGGGAAGGTGCCGGCGGCGATCACCACGATCGCGCTGACACGCACGCTGCGCATCCTGCACGCCGAGCTGCGCCACAAGTTCGGCGTGGCCGAACCGCGCATTGCGGTGCTCGGCCTCAATCCGCACGCCGGCGAAGGCGGCCATCTCGGGCGCGAGGAAATCGACGTGCTGATACCGGTGCTCGATGCGCTGCGCGCCGAGGGCATGCACCTGCTCGGCCCGCTGCCGGCCGACACCGCGTTCGTGCCGGCGCAGCGTCAGCATTACGATGCCGTGCTGGCGATGTATCACGACCAGGCGCTGCCGGTGCTGAAAAGCGAGGCGTTCGACTGCACCGTGAACCTCACCCTCGGCCTGCCGTTCATCCGCACCTCGGTCGATCACGGCACCGCGCTGGACCTGGCCGGCAGCGGCCGCGCCGATCCGTCCAGCCTGATCGCCGCGGCGCGCATGGCGCTGGAACTCGTGACGCGCCGCGCCACTCATTCCACTTATCCCCTTCCGGGAGAAGGATGGGATGAGGGGCTGCACTCGCCGGAATCACCCACCCCATGAACGCCCGCCCCAAGAAAAGCTTTGGCCAGCACTTCCTGCACGATCGCCGCTACATCGAGCGCATCGTCAGCGCGATCGCGCCGCACGCGGACGATTTCGTGGTCGAGATCGGCCCCGGCGAGGGCGCGCTCACACTGCCGCTGCTGGCGGCCGCCGGCAGGCTCACTGCGATCGAACTGGATACCGACCTGATCCCGGCCCTGCAGGCACGCGCGGCCGGCGTGGGCGCGCTGCACATCATCCACGCCGACGTGCTGAAGGTGAACTTCAGCGCGCTGGCGCACAGCCATGGCGTGCCGCGGCTGCGCGTCGCCGGCAACCTGCCGTACTACATTTCCAGCCCGATCCTGTTTCACTGCGTCGAGCATTTCGCGGCGATCGCCGACCTGCACTTCATGTTGCAGCGGGAAGTGGTGGAACGCATGGCCGCCGCGCCAGGCAGCAAGGTATACGGAAGGCTGTCGGTGATGCTGCAGCTGGCGTGCCGCGTCGAACCGCTGTTCGAGGTGCCGCCGGAGGCGTTCCGGCCGCCGCCGAAAGTGGACTCCGCCGTGGTGCGGCTGCTGCCGCTGGCGGCGCACGAGCGCCACGACGCGCCCGCCGCAGACGTCCATGCGGTGGTCAAGGCGGCCTTCGGGCAGCGCCGCAAGACGCTCGCCAACGCGCTCAAGCCGCTGCTCGACAGCGACGCGATCCGCCGCGCCGATGTGGACCCGAAGGCGCGCGCCGAAACGCTCGCCCCCGCCGACTTCGTGCGCCTGGCAAAGATGTGCACAGGCGTCTGAAGGCGCCCTTCGCGGCGGGCGCATCGGGCGCTGCCCGATTCGCGGCGACAGGCCTTACAATCCGGGCATGACTGAAAAATCTTCCTACACGATCGACGTGCAGGTCGAAACCCGCTTCGTCCCCGATCAATCGAAGCCCGGTGACAATCGCTACGTTTTCGCCTACACCATCACCCTGCGCAATGCCGGCAGCATGCCCGCACGCCTGCTCACCCGCCACTGGATGATCACCGACGCGAACGGCAAGGTGCAGGAAGTGCGCGGCGACGGCGTGGTCGGCGAACAGCCGTGGATGCGCCCGGGCGACGATTTCGAATACACCTCCGGCGCCGTGCTGGAGACACCGGTAGGCACCATGGGCGGCAGCTACCAGATGCTGGCCGACGATGGCACCGAGTTCGAAGCACCGATTCCGACCTTCACCCTGTCCATTCCGCGCACGCTGCACTGATGGCCCTGCGCTGACATGGCCACCTACGCGATCGGCGATGTGCAGGGCTGCTATCCGGAACTGCAGCGGCTGCTGGACAAGCTGCGCTTCGATCCGGCGCACGACCGGCTGTGGTTCTGTGGTGACCTGGTCAACCGCGGCGGGCAGTCGCTGGCAACGCTGCGGCTGATCCACGGCCTGCGCGAATCCAGCGTGGTCACGCTGGGCAACCACGATCTGAGCCTGCTGGCGATCGCCATGCGCAGCGCCGAAGCACAGGCGCGGGTAAACCCCGAGCTGCGCGAGGTGCTGTTCGCCGCGGATGCACCGGTGCTGTTCGAGTGGCTGCGTTCGCAAAAGCTGCTGCACCACGACGAACAGCTCAACTGGACCATGATCCACGCCGGGCTGGCGCCACAGTGGACGCTGCGCCAGGCGCAGCGGGCGGCGCAGGAGGTCGAACGCGAGCTGTCCAGCCCGCGCCACCCGCGGCTGCTGCGCAACCTGTTTGGCAACCGCCCGGCGGTGTGGTCGAGCCGGCTGCAGGGTCTGGACCGCCAGCGCGCCACCATCAACACGATGACCCGCATGCGCTACTGCGACGTCAACGGCCGCATCGACTTCGAGGCCAAGGACATCCCCGGCACGCAGAAGCCCGGCCTGTATCCGTGGTTCGAGGTACCCGGCATGCGCCGCCGCGATACCCGCATCGTGTGCGGCCACTGGTCGGCGCTGGGCCGCTTCGCCGGGCTCGGCGTGCATGCGATCGACACCGGTTGCGTGTGGGGCGGGCAGCTCACCGCGCTGCGCCTGGATGGCGAGGAGCCGCAGTACAT
>JAJXTX010000091.1 GCA_021783385.1 Pseudomonadota bacterium | reverse complement strand
CATGTCCGCCTGGCTGGAGAAATCCAGGTTCACCTGCACGGTGCAGGTGCGCGTCATCATGTCCAGCCCGAGCGAGCCGACCTTGGGCATGTACTCGCGCATGATCTTGTAGCGGCCCTTGGGCATCCACGGCATCTCGTCGCGGCGCCACTTCGGCTGGAAGCCCATGCCGAGGAAGCCCAGCCCCATGCCGTCGGCGATCGAGCGCACTTCTTCCAGGTGCGAGTTCACCTCGCAGCAGGTCTGGTGGATCGTTTCCAGCATTGCGCCGGAGAGTTCCAGCTGGCCGGCCGGCTCCAGTGTGATCGAGGCGCCGTTGCGTGAGAGCGCCACCGGATTCTCGCCCTCGCGGCTGACGTCCCAGCCATAGCGCGTGGCCAGCGTCTCCAGCAGCAGCTTGATGCCGCGCTCGCCCTCGAAGGTGGGCGGCCGCAGGTCGTCGGTGCGAAAGCCGAACTTCTCGTGTTCGGTGCCGATACGCCACGCCTCGCGCGGCTTCTCGCCGGCGGCAAGGTAGTCGGTCAGCTGCTGGCGATCCCGGATCGGGGTGCTCTTGACGGCACTGGGTATGGACACAGGCAAAGCCTCGCAGGATGAGCGAGTCACTATGGGGGTGTTGCGTGACAACGAAAAGGGGGCGGCGGGAAATAATTGTACGTGGGGGTACAGGTGGCGCCGCGCCTGGCACCATGCGTGGCTGGAAGCGCATCACACGACCAACCTCAGCTGCCTTTCCCACCGTTCGCCCTGAGCGTAGGCGCGCAGCGCCGGAGTCGAAGGGTATCGGCCTCCAGCGCTTCGACTTCGCCTGCTTGCGCAGGCTACGCCCGTCCTGAGCAAGTCGAACGGCTCAGCGCGAGCGGGTTTCGCTGATGGACGTTCGACACTAATCAGATCACGCGATGCGGCGGTCAATCCATGTTTCAGTGCACGGCGGCGACAGCAGGGCAGCTTAACTGCCGGGTCAGCGATGCGGGCAGGCCGCTGTGCTTGCCGATGGTCGCCAGTGAAACGCCGGGCTTGTGCGACTGGATGAATCGGTCGTCGATGCACGGGTCAGCGCCGTGATCGAGCAGGCGCTGCACGATGGCGGCATCGCCGTGAACCGTGGCGATGACGAGCGCATCGGCGCTGTGGGGAGTCGGTCGCCAGCCGAGATTGGCGTGATGGCGCAGCAACACATCCAGCGTCGCCAGGTCGCCGCAGTCGGCGGCAGCGATGATGGCTGGCCCGATCTGCTGCGGCCGCTTGTTTATCACGCCGGCCGCGCTGAGCGCCTTGACCGCGTGAGGCCCACCGAAATGCGGATCGTGCTGCATGTTGTCCAGGGCCTGCCGGTAAAAACTGTCCTGCATGGGCGGTATCCAGCCGGCGCCATCCACCGCGGCACCATCGTCCAGCAGGCCGTCCACCACGGTGGCCCGACCGGCATAGGCAGCGGTGAGCATGGCAGTCTGGCGCCAGCGCACCATGTCGGCGGGTTTCAGCTGGGCGAGTTGCTGGCGTACCTGCGGCAGCTTGCCGTCGATCGCGTCGACCATCAGCGCGTCGATGGCGGCAGGCGCGTCATACAGGCCGTGCAGCCACAGCTTGCGAACCAGCGGAGTTTCCTGCCGGCACAGCGCGGGCACCGGGGCAGTGTCCGCTGCCACAGCGGCACGCGACAGCAGCAGCGCGCATGTCGCCAGCACGATGAGAGCACGCATCCGTGTCGCCTCCGTCCCAACCTGTGCGCGATTCCAGCCGAAGCCGGGCAGCCTGGCAAGTGCGCAGAAACGGCAGGGAGCCGGAAGTGGACCGGCTTGGTTGGTGGAGTCTGGTGCCGCAGAGGGCAGCGGCCGGCAGGTTTGCGATCCTGCCGTTCCCCGTTCCCCGTTCCCCGTTCCCCGTTCCCCGTTCCCCGTTCCCCGTTCCCCGCTACTCAGCGCTTCATCGAATTGAAGAACTCGTCGTTGGACTTGGTGTTCTTCATCTTGTCGAGCATGAACTCCATCGCGCTGAGTTCGTCCATCGGGTGCAGCAGTTTGCGCAGGATCCAGATCTTGGCCAGCATGTCCGGCTCGATCAGCAGATCCTCGCGGCGGGTGCCGGAGCGGTTGATGTCGATGGCCGGGTAGACGCGCTTCTCGGAGATGCGCCGGCTCAGATGGACTTCCATGTTGCCGGTGCCCTTGAACTCCTCGTAGATCACCTCGTCCATCTTGCTGCCGGTTTCGGTCAGCGCGGTGGCGATGATGGTGAGGCTGCCGCCTTCCTCGACGTTGCGGGCGGCGCCGAAGAAGCGCTTCGGGCGCTGCAGCGCGTTGGCGTCGACGCCGCCGGTGAGCACCTTGCCGGAGCTGGGCACCACGGTGTTGTAGGCGCGCGCGAGGCGGGTGATCGAGTCGAGCAGGATCACCACGTCGCGCTTGTGCTCGACCAGCCGCTTGGCGCGCTCGATCACCATCTCGGCGACCTGCACGTGGCGCACGGCGGGCTCGTCGAAGGTGGAGCTGATGACTTCGGCGCGCACGGTGCGGGCGATCTCGGTCACCTCTTCCGGGCGCTCGTCGATCAACAGCATGATCAGGTGCGCTTCGGGGTGGTTGTACTGGATCGCCTGCGCGATGTTCTGCAGCATCATCGTCTTGCCGGATTTCGGCTGCGAGACGATCAGGCCACGCTGACCCTTGCCGATCGGTGCGATCAGGTCGAGGATGCGGCCGGTGATGTCCTCGCTGGAACCGTTGCCGCGCTCGAGCTTGAACGACTTGCGCGGGAACAGCGGGGTGAGGTTCTCGAACAGCATCTTGTTCTTCGATGCTTCCGGCGGATCGCCGTTGATCGTCTCCACCCGCAGCATGGCGAAGTAGCGCTCGCCTTCCTTCGGATGCCGCACGCGGCCGGTGATGTAGTCGCCGGTGCGCAGGTTGAAGCGGCGGATCTGGCTGGGCGACACATAGATGTCGTCGGGGCCGGCGAGGTACGACTCGTCGGCCGAACGCATGAAGCCGAAGCCGTCCTGCAGGATCTCCAGCACGCCTTCGGCCCAGATGCCGCCGCCGGAGCGGGCATGCGCCTTGAGCACGTTGAAGATCACGTCCTGCTTGCGCGCGCGGGCGACGCCTTCGTACACGCCCAGCGACTCGGCGAATTCCAGCAGCTGGATCGCGTTCTTGCGCTTGAGTTCGGTGAGGTTGATCACCCGGTCGTTGCTGCCCGGATCGGCGTTGTCGTCATCCACCGGCAGGCCGTTCGGATTGGGGCGCGGGTTGTTGCGCTGCGGCTGCGATTGCGCTTGCTGCGGATTGCCGCCGCGCTCGTTGCGCCGGCGCCGGCCACGGCCATCGCGCGGCTCGCGGCCGGCGTTGGGCGCATTCTGTCCCTGTGCCGGGTTCGAGCCCGGGTTGGGTCCGCCATGCTGGGCCGGCGGCGGATTCGGGTTGCCGTTGCCCTGGCTGACCGGGGCCTGCTGCTGGCTGCCATCGGCCCGCTGGCCGGCTTCCTGCGGCTGGCCAGGCTGGCTGGTCGGTTCGCGCGATTCGTGCGGCGCGCGCGGTGGCGATGCTTCGTTGTAGGACGGAGCTGACGGCTGTGCTTGCACCGGCGGCAGCACGGGCATCGCCGGCCTCTCGGTTGTTTCGGTGCGGTCGGCTTTCGCCGCGCTCTCGGCATGCGCCGCGGCGATCGCTGCCGCTGTGCGGCGCGGCGCGCGTGCGCGCGGCTCCGGCTTGCCTTCGGCAGCGGACGTGGATTCGGCGCCGGTGACGGCGTTCGGGGTTTTGTTTTCGGTATCGGACACGGGCAATCCTCGCGGGGCGCCGTTGAATTACAGGAGGGAGGATGTGCGTCGCGCGGAGCGCGCTCAGGGACAGGACTGTCCCGACGGACGCATGGAATCTAGCACCCGCTGCGTGCCGGCGTAAAGCCTCGGCACGCTGCCGGGCATGGCCGGACCGGCTTCACGCAGCGGGTTGAGCGGGGTGAATCAGAGCGCCTTGTCGATCATCTGGGTCAGCTGACCCTTGCTGACGGCGCCGATCTGGGTCGCCTCGACCTTGCCGTTCTTGAACACCATCAGGGTGGGAATGCCGCGCACACCATAGGCGCGCGGGGTCTGCTGGTTGTGGTCGATGTTCACCTTGACGATGCGCAGCTTGCCCTCGTACTGCAGCGCCAGTTCGTCGAGCATCGGCGCGATGGCCTTGCACGGGCCGCACCACTCGGCCCAGAAATCCAGCAGCACCGGCGTGTCGGATTTGAGCACCTGCTGCTCGAAGGCGTCGTCGTTCACATGGGTAATCAGGTCGCTCACCGGGAATCTCCGTGGCTGTGGCGCAAAAGGCGGGATGTTTCAGGATGGGGCGGCGAACGCGTGAAAACAAGCCGCCGGCGGGATGAAACGGTGCCGAACCGGGAGCCGGCAGACTGCGGGGGCCGTCATCGGCTACACTCAGGCGCCCATGAAGCGCGTGTTGCGCCGGTTCGGAGGAGGTGCCTTGACGGCACGCCTCATTCCAGCGCAACTCCGGGCACGATTCAAGGGCAGCCCTCCGGGCCGCCCGTCGGACCGCCGTCAAAACCGGCGTCGCACGCCGCGGCGCGACCTTGCCGACTCCGGGATTGCACGCTTCGCTGCGCCATGCGCAACCGTCCTGCACCGTCGTGCGCCGATGTCCGGCGACTGACGCGAGTGCAGCGCGCCACGTCGCCGACAGGCAAGGTTCTCACCTCCCCTTATGTCCCAGACCGTACTCACCGATACCTTTTTCACCAACTTCGAACTTCACCCGCTGCTGCAGCAGGGCCTCGACGACAGCGGCTTCACCCGCTGCACGCCGATCCAGGAAATGACCCTGCCGCTGGCGCTGGCCGGGCGTGACGTCGCCGGCCAGGCGCAGACCGGCACCGGCAAGACCTGTGCCTTCCTGGTCGCGCTGATGAATCGCCTGCTCAACAACCCCGCGGTGGCCGAGCGCAGGGACAGCGACCCGCGCGCCCTGATCATCGCGCCGACCCGCGAGCTGGCGATCCAGATCGACAAGGACGCCCGCGCGATCGGCCGCCACACCGGCCTGCGCACCGCGCTGATCTACGGCGGCGTCGACTACGACAAGCAGCGCCAGCAGCTGAAGGACGGCTGCGACATCATCATCGCCACACCCGGCCGCCTGCTCGACTACCACAAGCAGGGCGTGTTCGGCCTCAACGGCGTCGAAGTGATGGTGATCGACGAGGCCGATCGCATGTTCGATCTCGGCTTCATCGCCGACGTGCGCTTCATCTTCCGCCGGCTGCCGGCGCGCGAGCAGCGCCAGGTGCTGCTGTTTTCCGCCACGCTCAGCCACCGCGTGCTGGAGCTGGCCTACGAGCACATGCACAACGCCGAAAAGCTGGTGGTGGAGAGCGACAACGTCACCGCCGACAAGGTGCGCCAGCTGGTCTACTTCCCGGCCAAGGAAGAAAAGATGCCGCTGCTGCTGAACCTGCTCGAGCGCACCCAGGCCGAGCGCAGCATCATCTTCGTCAACACCAAGATGGCCGCCGAGCGCATCACCGAGCGGGTCAAGCGGCAGGGTTACCGCGCCGGCGCGATCTCCGGCGACGTGCCGCAGCTGAAGCGGCAGAAGCTGCTGCAGCGCTTCCAGGACGGCCAGCTGGACATCCTGGTGGCCACCGACGTGGCCGCGCGGGGCCTGCACATTCCGGCGGTCAGCCACGTGTTCAACTATGACCTGCCGCAGGACGCCGAGGACTACGTGCACCGCATCGGCCGCACCGCGCGGCTGGGCGCCGAGGGCGACGCGATCAGCTTCGCCTGCGACCTGTACGCGATGTCGCTGCCGGACATCGAAACCTACATCGGCCAGAGCATTCCGGTGGCGAGCATGGATGCCGACCTGCTGATCATGCCCCGACCGAAGGCGATCGACGCCGAGTTCGTCGCCAATGCCGCCGCCGACAGCGCCGAATTCGGCGACATCGTGCCGCCGCGGCCGGGCGAAAAGCCGCGCCGGCCGAACGGTTCCGGCAGCCGCGAAGGCGAGCGCCGGGGCAGCTCGGCGCGCCCGGCGGCGCGTCCGCCGCGCGAGCGCAAGCCGCCAGCGGTCGCGGTCGAGAGTCCGGCCGCGATCCCTGTGGCGGCGGCCGCACCGCCGCAGCCGGCGTCAGCCGGTGACGCGGAGGCTGCATCTGCCGAGAGCACGCGCAAGCCACGGCGCCGGCGCGGCGGCCGCGGCCGCCGCGGCGAGAACGGCGCGGCAGCTGCGGTCGAGGCGAACGGCAGCGCCACGCACGGCCACGCCGCCACCAGCGCCGAAGGCAATCGTGCGCCGCGCGGCGAGCGCCGGCCGCCGCGCGAACGCAGCGGTGCGGAGCCGGCTGCCGGCACCAGCCGTCCCTCGCGCCAGGTGGTGGTGACCTCTGGCAAGCCCAGCGAGCATGCCCACGCCCATCCGAAAAAGCCTGGCCTGTTCCGCCGGCTGACCCGGCTGTTCACCGGCCGCTGAGTCGGTCCGATCGCCGCCGCCTGACGCGGCGGCGATCGGCGTGCCGGCAAGTCCGCATCTGGGTGCCGGCTTACCTTATCCTTGCCGCTGAGACGATGACTGGCAGGCTCGGGGATACTCGGTGATCCATTTTGATCAAGTCAGCAAACGCTACGAAGGCGGCCACGAGGCGCTGTCGCAGCTTTCCTTCGAGGTGCCGACCGGCGAGATGGCCTTCGTCACCGGTCATTCCGGCGCCGGCAAGAGCACCCTGCTGAAGCTGCTCGGCCTGATCGAGCGCCCTTCGCACGGCGTCATCACGCTGGACGGGCAGAATCTCGCGAAAATCCGCCGCGGCGGCATTCCCAAGCTGCGCCGGCGCATCGGCATGGTGTTCCAGGATCACCGGCTGCTGATGGAGCGCACGGTGTTCGCCAACGTCGAGCTGCCGCTGGTGATTGGCGGCGTCGCCCGCGCCGAGCGCGCGCGACGGGTGCGCGCGGCGCTGGAGAAGGTCGGCCTGCTGCCGTACGAGCGGCAGCTGCCGGCCACCTTGTCCACCGGCGAGCAGCAGCGCGTCGGCATCGCCCGCGCGATCGTGGCGCGGCCCACGCTGCTGATCGCCGACGAGCCGACCGGCAACCTCGATCCGCAGCTGGCGCTGGAGGTCATGGGATTGTTCGGCGAATTCCAGCAGGTCGGTACCACGGTGCTGATCGCCAGCCATGATCTGCCGCTGATCAAGCGCATGAAGAAGCGCGTGATCGTGCTCGACCATGGCCGGCTGGTCGCCGATCTGGCATCGCAGGAGGTGCTGTGAACATGCCGCCCGAAACCGCCAGCGCAGCCGAAGCCGCGCCACGCAACGAGCACAGCCGCGGGCGGCGCGTCGGCAGCTGGCAGGAGCACCACCGCTGGAGCGCGGCGGCCAGCCTGCGCCGGCTCGCCGCGCGCCCGCTCGGCAGCCTGCTGACGATCGCCGTGATGGGGCTGGCGCTGGCGCTGCCGCTGGCGTTCTACCTGCTGCTGGGCAACGTCCAGAAGCTGGGCGATGCGCTGGGCCAGAGCCAGGCGATCAGCGTGTTCATGCAGCCCGGCCAGAATGCGCAGCAGGCACAGCTGCTGGCGCGGCAGCTCGGCGCGCGCCCGGAAGTGGCCAGCGTCAGCATCAAGACGCCGCAGCAGGGCATGGACGAGCTGGCGAAGATGCAGGGCTTCAGCGGCGCGCTGCAGACGCTGGACAGCAACCCGCTGCCGTACGTGCTGCAGCTGCAGCCGCGGGCGGAGCTGAGCGCCGGCGCGGTCACCCAATTGGTGGCTGACGTACGTGGCATGCGCAGCGTCGACATGGTTCAGGACAGCGGCAGCTGGCGGCAGCGGCTGGACGCGCTGCTCGCCGTCGGCAATCGCGCGGTGCTGGTGCTGGCCTCGCTGCTGACGCTGGCGGCGCTGCTGGTGGTCGGCAACACGGTGCGGGTGGATATCGCCAGTCGCAGCGAGGAGATCGGCGTGCTGCTGCTGGTCGGTGCCAGCGGCGCGTTCGTGCGGCGACCGTATTTGTACGCCGGCATCTGGTACGGGCTGTTCAGCGGCATGCTGGCCGCGCTGCTGGCGGTGCTGATCGAGCTGGCGCTGGCCGGCCCGGTGGCGCAGCTGAGCCAGGCCTATGACGGCAAGCTGCAGGTCGGCGGCCTGCCGCTGTGGCTGCTGCTGGCGGTGCCGCTGGCGGCCGCCGCGCTGGGCTGGCTGGGTGCGCGTCTGGTCAGCGCGTGGCAGCTGCGCAAGGCGGTCTGATGCGAGGTGAGATGATCACCAGTCGGCCCGGTGACGCCCATCGCAGCCGTCGCCACGGTCGGCAGTGCACTATCGCGATGGAAGCGGGCGCAGGGGGTGTGCCCGCCGGTCATCAGCACGGATCGCCTCCGCTTGGGTGGATAAGCAGGGCATGAGTACGAATATCAGCAGTCGTCTGCTCACCGAGGCACCGCGGGTGCTGGTGGTGGACGGCTCGCGCGTGGTGCGGCAGCTGATCAGTCGGGTGCTGCAGGCCGAGCTGCCCGGGGTCGAGGTGATCGGTTGCGGCAGCGGCGCCGAGGCGCAGCAGGTGCTGGGCGAGGGCGTGTTCGATTTCATCACCATCGCGCTGCGCCTGCCCGACATGGACGGGCTGGAGCTGGCGCGCTTCGTGCGCGAGTCGGCGCCGCAGACCTATGTGCCGATCGTGGTGGTGTCCGGCGACGTGGAGGACCGGCTGCACCGCCGCTCGCTGGGCGAACACGTCACCGACTATTTCGACAAGGCGCTGGGCTTCCAGGCGCTGGCGCAGTTCATCCGCGGCTACGTGAGCCCGCAGACGAGCGCCGAAGGCACCGTGCTGTACGTCGAGGACAGCCGCGTGGTGGCGCTGGCGACGCGCCGCATGATGGAAAAAATCGGCCTCACCGTGCGCCACGTGGTCAGCGTGGAGGATGCGCTGGCCATGCTCGAAACCGACCGCGTGCTGGGCTGGGTGGGCGCCGACGTCGTGCTCACCGACGTCAGCCTGAAAGGCGAGCTGACCGGTGGTGATCTGCTCGAGCGCATCCGCGGCGATTTCGGTTACGGCAAGGGCCGGCTGCCGGTGCTGGTGATGACCGGCGACGAGAACCCGGCGAACCAGACCGCCCTGATCAAGGCCGGTGCCAACGACCTGGTCGAGAAACCGGTGGAGGAAAAGCTGCTGATCACCAAGCTGCTGTTCCAGCTGCGCGTGGCGCAGCACCTGCGCGGCCGTGCCGACGCATGAGCAGCGGCCAGGGTCAGCTGCAGGCTGGCTGGAAAGCACGCATCGGCGACTATCTGCAGCGCCCCGAGATGCAGGCGCTGGCCGCTTTCCTGCGTGCGGAAAAACAGGCCGGCAAGCGGATCTATCCGCCCGGCCCGGAGATTTTCGCGGCGTTCGCGCACACCCCGTTCGAGGC
>JAJXTX010000090.1:2456-9550 GCA_021783385.1 Pseudomonadota bacterium | reverse complement strand
TTCCTCGCCGGCGACGACGTGCTGCTGGATCGCGAATTCTTCCTGCACGACATCAGCGCCAGCAAGGCGCACGTGGAAGGGCTGGCCAACATCGGCGTGGTCAGCGCCGACGAGGCGGTGGCGCTGAAGCGCGAGCTGGATGCGCTGGCCGCGGATTTCGCCAGCGGCAGTTTTGTGCTGGATGAGCGCCACGAGGACGGCCATTCGGCGATCGAGGCGCGGCTCACCGAGCGCCTCGGCGATGCCGGCCGCCGCGTGCACACCGGGCGCAGCCGCAACGACCAGATCCTGGTGGCCACGCGGCTGTGGCTGAAGGAACAGCTGGCGACGCTGCAGACACACTGCCGCGCGATCGCGCAGGTCTGCCTGGAGCGCGCCGCGCAGCCGGCGCTGCCGCTGCCCGGGTACACCCACTTGCAGCGCGCGGTGGTGTCGTCCACCGCGATGTGGTTCGCCGGCTTCGCCGAGGGCTTCATCGACAACGCGTGGCGCGCGAAACAGACATCGGCATGGATCGACGCCAACCCGCTCGGCACCGCCGCCGGCTACGGCGTCAACCTGCAGCTCGATCGCGAGCACACCACCGCGGCGCTGGGTTTCGCGCGGATGCAGATCTCGCCGATCTACGCGCAGCTGTCGCGCGGCAAGTTCGAGATGGCGGTGCTGGAGGCGGTCGCCAGCGCGCTGCTCGACCTGCGCCGGCTGGCTTGGGACCTGTCGCTGTTCACCACCGCCGAATTCAACTTTGTCAGCCTGCCGCCGGAGTACACCACCGGCAGCTCGATCATGCCGAACAAGCGCAATCCGGACGTGGTCGAACTGCTGCGCGCCAGCTACGCCAGCGTGGCCGCCGCGCGCACCGAGATCGAGCAGCTGCTGTCGCTGCCCTCGGGCTACCAGCGCGACCTGCAGTTCTCCAAGGGCGCACTGTTCCACGGCTGCCGCCATGGCCTGGGCGCGCTGGCGCTGGTGCCGGACCTGCTGGCGCGGATGCAGTGGAACGCGGCGCCGATGCGCGCGGCGATCGAGCCGGCGATGTACGCCACCGACGTGGCGATCGAGCAGGCCGCCGCCGGCGTGCCGTTCCGCGACGCCTACCGCGCCGCGGCCGAGACGGCGGCGTCGGCCGGGGCAGGGCGCACGCCGGAGGCCAGCCTCGCGGCGCGCACCTCGCCCGGCGCGGGGCACGACCTGCGCCTGCCCGAACTCGCCGCGCGGCTCGCGGCGCTGGACGCATGAACGCGCGCCTGCCCGATCAGCCCTTGCCGTCGTGGCGACGCGCGGTGCTCAAGGTCGGCAGCAACCTGCTGGCGGCCGATGGCGGCGGGCTCACCGCGCGCCACGCGGCCGCGCTGGCGCAGTTCATCTCGGCCAGCCACGCGCAGGGCCGGCAGGTGGTGCTGGTGTCGTCCGGCGCGGTGGCGGCCGGTCGCGCGCTGCTGCGCGAGCGTGCAAGCGGTGGCAGCGATCTGGTCGCGCGGCAGGCGCTGGCGGCGCTCGGTCAGGCGCCGATGATCGCGCTGTGGCAGTCGCTGTCGCCGCGACCGGTGGCGCAGGTGCTGCTGACCCACGACGACCTGCGCAACCGCCGCCGCTACCTCAATGCGCGCGCCACCCTGCGCGAGTTGCTGGCGCTGGACGCGCTGCCGGTGATCAACGAGAACGACACGGTGGCGGTGGATGAACTGAAGCTCGGCGACAACGACAACCTCGCCGCCATCGTCGCGGCGCTGGTCGACGCCGACCTGCTGCTGATCGCCTCGGACGTCGACGCGCTGTACACCGCCGACCCCCGTGTGGACGCGACCGCGCTGCCCGTTCCGCAGGTCGCCGAGCTGACCCCGGCGATCCTCGCGATGGCCGGCGGCAGCGGCAGCGCGGTCGGCACCGGCGGCATGCGCACCAAGCTGGAGGCAGCCGCCAAGGCCGCGGCGGCCGGCATCGCCACCGCGCTGTTCTGCGGCAGCGACGCGGCCACCGTGCAGGCGCTGGGCGAAGGCCGGCTGCGCGGTACCCTGGTGCATGCCCCGGGCAGCCGCATGCAGGCGCGCAAATACTGGCTGCGCCACGCGCCGGCCGCGCCCGGTCATATCGTGGTCGACGCCGGCGCCGCGCGCGCGCTGGCCGGTGGCCGTGCGTCGCTGTTGCCCGGCGGCATCGTGCAGGTCACGGGTGATTTCCATCGCGGCGACATGGTCGAGATCGTCGCCGATGACGGCCATGCCATCGCCCGCGGGCTCAGCCAGTACGGCGCCGCCGAGGTACGCCGGTTGGCCGGTCAGCACAGTCGCGCCATCCACAGCCTGCTCGGCTACAGCTACGGCGACGAAGTGGTGCATCGCGACGACATGGTCACCCTGGCCGCGACGGAGACCAGCGCATGAGCACGGTACGGGAACAGGCGCTGGCCTGCCGCGAGGCGGCGCGAGCCATCGCGGCGCTCGATGGCGCGGCCAAGCGCAAGCTGCTGCATGCCATGGCCGGCGCGCTGGAGGCACAGGCGGACGCCGTGCTCGGCGCCAACGCGCAGGACATGCAGCAGGCCGTGGCCAAGGGCGTGCAGGGCGCGCTGCTTGACCGGCTGCGGCTGGATGCGCCGCGCGTGCAGGCGATCGCCGATGCGCTGCGCGAGGTGGCCGGTCTGCCCGATCCGGTGGGCCGCGTGACGCGACGCGAGACGCGTCCAAACGGCCTCACGATCGAGCGCGTGCGGGTGCCGCTGGGGGTGATCGCGATGATCTACGAGGCGCGCCCGAACGTCACCGCCGATGCCGCCGCGCTGTGCCTGTTCGCCGGCAACGGCGTGATCCTGCGCGGCGGTTCGGAGGCGCTGGGTTCCAACCGCGCGATCGCCGCCGCGCTGCAGTCCGCGCTGCAGTCATGCGACCTGCCTGCCGCCGCGCTGACCCTGGTCGACGACCTCAGCCGCGCGGCGATGGTCGAGCTGCTGCAGCTCACCGACATCGTCGACCTGGCGATTCCGCGTGGCGGCGAGGGGCTGATCCGCTTCGTCGCCGAGCACGCGCGCGTGCCGGTGATCAAGCACTACAAGGGCGTCTGCCATCTGTACGTGGATCGCGCCGCCGATCCGGCGCTGGCGCTGAACCTGCTGATCGACGGCAAGACCACCCGCCCCGGCGTGTGCAATGCGCTGGAGACGCTGCTGGTGCATGCGGACATCGCCGGGAGCTTTCTGCCGCAGGCCGCCGCGGCACTGATCGAACGCGGTGTCGAGCTGCGCGGCGACGAGCGTAGCCGCGCGCTGGTGCCCGACATGATCGCGGCCAGCGAGGACGACTACGCCGCCGAGTTCCTCGACCTGATCCTCGCCGTGCGCGTGGTCGACGATCTCGACACGGCCATCGCACATATCCGGCGCTACGGCTCCGACCACACCGAAGTCATCGCCACCGCCGACGAAGCGACCGCGCAAAAGTTCGTGCACGCGCTGCGCTCGGCCGTGGTGATGATCAACGCCTCTTCGCGCTTCTCCGACGGCGGCCAGCTCGGCCTCGGCGCCGAGATCGGCATCTCCACCACCCGCCTGCACGCCTACGGCCCGATGGGCGCGGAGTCGCTCACCATCGAGCGCTTCGTGGTGCGCGGCGAAGGGCAGGTACGCCATCCGCCGCCTGCCATGTGAGGGCCGCGGAGCGCGCTGCTCCGCGGCCTGCACTCGCGGCTTCAGAAGCCGGCGGCCAGTCCCGCCGGGCGGCGGCGGTCGTTGGCGCCTTCCAGCAGGCCGGTGTGCGGATTGACCAGGATCGCCTCGTCGGCGCCCCACGACTTCACCAGCTTGAACTTGTAGCCCATCGCTTCCAGCGCGCTCTGCGTCTTGGTGGTGAGCAGGCCGGGTTCCACGAACACCATGTCCGGATACCACTGCTGGTGCAGGCGCGGCGCATCCACCGCCTGCTGCATGTTCATGCCGAACGCAGCCACGTTGATGAAGCTTTCCATGGTGGTCGAGATGATGGTGGAGCCGCCGGGGCTGCCGGTGACCATGAACAGCTTGCCGTCGCGCAGCACGATGGTGGGCGACATCGAGCTGAGCGGGCGCTTGCCCGGCTCGATCTGGTTGGCCTTGCCCTGGATCAGGCCGAACGAATTGGGTACGCCCGGCTTGGAGGTGAAGTCGTCCATCTCGTTGTTGAGGAAGAAGCCGGTGTCGCCGGCGATCTGCCCCACGCCGAACAGGTAGTTGATGGTGTAGGTCACCGCCACCGCATTGCCGTGCTCGTCCACTACCGAATAATGGGTGGTGTTGGTGCCCTCGACCGGGCCCAGGTCACCCTTGATCTCGGACGACGGTGTGGCCTTGTCCGGCTGGATCGTGGCGCGCAGCGTGTCGGCGTGATGCTGCGACAGCAGCTGGTCGATCGGGTTGTGCACGAAGGCCGGGTCGCCCAGCGCGGTATTGCGGTCGGCAAACGCGCGGCGCTCGGCTTCGGCCATGTAGTGGATGCTCTTCACCGAGCCGTAGCCCCACTTGCCAAGCGGGTACGGCTGCAGGATCTGCAGGATCTGGCAGATGGTGATGCCGCCCGAGCTCGGCGGCGGATCCGACACGACGGTGTAGCCGCGGTAGCCGCAGCTGATCGGCTTGTCCCACTGCACCGTGTAGTCGGCGAAATCCTGCATCGTGAACAGGCCGCCGTTGGCCTGGCTGGCCGCCACCACCTTGCGCGCGATGTCGCCGTGGTAGAACGCCTTCTCGCCGCCCTTGTCGATCAGCTCCAGCGTATGCGCCAGCTGCGGCTGGCGCAGGCGCTCGCCGGCCACGAACGGCTTGCCGTGGTTGAGGAAGATCGCCGCCACGTTGGGATACCTGGCGAAGTCCTTCACGCGCTGGTTGAGCACGTTGATGTCGCCCTGCTGCAGCACGAAGCCGTCACGCGCGAGCTTGATCGCGGGCGCAATCACCTTGTGCAGCGGCATCGTGCCGTATTTCTTCAGTGCCGCGTCCAGGCCCATCACCGTGCCGGGCACGCCCACGCCAAGGTAGGTGCCGGTGCTGCGCCCGGGCACCACATTGCCGCTGGCGTCCTGGTACATGGTGGGACTGGCTTTCAGCGGCGCCTTCTCGCGGAAGTCCAGGAACACATTCTGGCCGTCGGCCAGATGCACCAGCATGAAGCCGCCGCCGCCGATGTTGCCGCAGCACGGATTCACCACCGCCTGCGCGTAGCCCACCGCCACCGCGGCGTCGATCGCGTTGCCGCCCTGCTTCAGGATATCCACGCCGACCTCGGTGGCCAGATGCTGGTCGGACACCACCATCGCGTGCTTCGCCGTCACCGGCCGCACCGTAGCCAGCGTGGCCATGGTGGTGGGCGCGGCGGTGGCATCCAGCGCCTGCTTGGGAATGTTGTCCTGCACTGCCGCGGTCTGCGCCGCCCATGCCAGTGGCATGGCGAGGAGCAGCGGCGCGGCAAGCCAGCGGGGACGAAGTTTTTGCATGGGACTCACCTGTGGGTCGGATCGACGGAACCCCGTCAGTGTGCCGCATGCAAATGCGTTCATGCCAGTCGGCGAGCCGTGGCGTGTCCGGATGGCTGGCCGTGATTTCTTTCGGGGCGCGGGAAGGTCATTGGCTGACACCGATCCGGAACCTTGACCGCCTTGGTAGCGCGGAGTGAGCTTTTGCCCGCCGGCATTGCTCGATCGGTCGATCTCACGTCCGGCAGGGCGGTCAGGGTGAAACCGACCGCGCTTCAAGCCGGGCCGATCGGCCGTGTCATCAGCATATCGCGCTGCGGGTCCTGTCCGACCAGGAACACGTGCGCACCCGCGTGCGCGAAGCCGTGCTTTTCGTAGAAGGCGATGGCGCGCGGATTGTTTTCCCACACGCCCAGCCAGACCAGGTCGGCGCCGCGGCGGGTTGCCGAGCGGATGATTTCTCGCATGAGCGCCTGCGCCACGCCCTTGCCATGCCACGCGGCCGCGACATACAGGCGCTGAATCTCGCACGGCCTCGCGGCATGGGTGGATGCGGTGCAACCGGCATCGCGCAGCTGGGCGAAGCCGACCAGTTGGCCGTCGTGTTCGCTCAGCAGGGTTTCCATGCCGGGGTCACCGATCTCGCGCGCCTGGATGGCCGGGCTGTAGGAGGCCTGGCAGTGGATCAGCATGTTTGCGGGCGTGTTCATCGCCGCGAACGTGTCGCGGAAGGTCTGCTCCATCAACACGGAAAGAGGTTCGGCGTCACGCGTTTCAGCTTTGCGGATCAGCGGCATGGTGCTTTCCATCGACATGAATGTGACTGGAGTGCCGACGGCGGCGGTCGCCGTCGCGCCGCCAGCGCCGGGCGGTGCGTGTCCACCTCAGGCCACCGTGCTTGCGCCCGCCTCGTGCCACGCCCGCACCGCCTGCGCAAACGTCAGGCAGTCGGCAAAACGGTTGTACAGGGGGGCAGGCGAAATGCGGATCACGTCGGGTTCGCGCCAGTCGCCGATGATGCCGTGTTGCATCAGATACTCGAACAGGGCGCGGCCCTGGGTGCGGCCGCCACGCACGCGGATCGACAGCTGCGCGCCGCGGCGTGCGGGGTCGCTGGGCGTGACCACTTCCAGCACGTCGGCCAGTTCGGTCTGCACCAGCCATTCGAGGTAGCCGGTGAGCTGCAGCGATTTTTCGCGCAGGGCCGGCATGCCGGCGCGGCGGAAGATTTCCAGTGACGCGCGCAGCGGCGCCAGCGCGAGGATCGGCGGGTTGGACAACTGCCAGCCGTCCGCCCCGGGGATCGGCACGAACTGCGGGCCCATCTGGAAGCGGGTCGCCTTGTCATGGCCCCACCAGCCGGCGAAGCGCGGCAGCACGGCCTGCGCATGGCGCGCGTGCACGAATGCGCCGCCGACCGCGCCGGGGCCGCCGTTGAGGTATTTGTAGCTGCACCAGATCGCGAAATCCGCGCCGCTGTCGTGCAGCTGCAACGGCAGGTTGCCGACCGCGTGGGCGAGGTCGAAGCCGACCACGCAGCCGTGCCGGTGCGCCAGCGCGGCGATCGCCTGGAGGTCGAACGCCTGGCCGGTGCGGTATTGAATGCCGGGCAGCATCACCAGCGCGATGCGCGCGCCGTGCTCGGCCAGCGCGCG
>JAJXTX010000090.1:0-2356 GCA_021783385.1 Pseudomonadota bacterium | reverse complement strand
TCAAGCATTGCCATGGTGTGATCGCTTTTCTTGTGGGAACGGCTTCAGCCGCGATGCTTGTGCCTTGACCAGCCCAGGTGCAGGAGCATCGCGCCTGAAGTCGCTCCCACACACCGCTCGCTTGCCGCGAGCTATTTCAGGCGTGCGGCGATGGCGTCGCAGCCCTTGTCGAACGCGGCTTTCCACGCGGCGCCGGCCTGGCTTTGCGCCGGTCGCACGCAGCGCAGCTGGATCGCGCGGCCGTTCTTCAGCCAGTAGCGCTCGACGTAGTGGAACGGCGCGCCGCCTTCCTGCGCAGTGTAGAAATTGCTGTTCGGTTGCGGCGGCACCGGCGCGGCCTTGTAGCCGGGCAGCTCCATCGCCTTGGCGGTGGCGTCGCCCTGGTATTGCTGGAAGCTGTTGATGTCCGGCGCCTGCCGCACGGTGACGGTGATGCGGGCGAGACTGGACTTGCCGGTCGGCGAGGGGTCGGGCACCTGGAACACGCGCACTTCCGGATCGCCCTGGGTGTCCATGATGTCGAGCCAGTCGTTCGGCGTGCTGAAGGTGATGCTGCCGTCGGCCATGCTGACGTCGGTGGCGTGGGCGGCGCCGGCCAGCATCGCGTTGCCGAGCAGGAGGGTGACGACGCCGATGGCGGTGCTGCGCAGGAAACTCATGCTGACTCCTGAAAACGAGGATGATCGGGAACGAAGCGGTGCCGGGGCAGGCCCAGCCATTCCAGCGCGGTGCCGTGGAACAGCCGGGCACGCATCACGTCATCCAGGCCCAATGCCTCGATGCCGCTGCCGGGCTGCTGCTCCCCCAGCGGGAAAGGATAGTCGGTGCCGAGCATCACCTGCTCGACGCCGGTCACATCCAGCAGATAACGCAGGGCGCGCTCGTCATGCACGCACGAGTCGAAATAGAACCGCTGCAGGTAATCGCGCGGGTTGCGCGGGTTGTCGGTGGCGACCAGGTCCGGCCGCATGCGGAAGCCGTGCTCGATCCGCCCGATGCTCCACGGAAAGCTGCCGCCGCCGTGCGCCAGCATGACGCGCAGTTTCGGCAGCCGCTCCAGCACGCCGCCAAACGCCAGGCAGCAGGCCGCGCGCGACTGCTCGGCCGGCATGCCGACCAGCCACGGCATCCAGTATTTGGGCATCGAGGCGGCGGCCATCATGTCCCACGGATGCACCAGCACGGCGGCGCCCAGATCGGCGGCGGCCTCGAAGAACGGAAACAGCTCCGGCGCATCCAGGTTCCAGTCGCCGCAGTGCGAGCCGATCTGCACGCCCTGCAGGCCGAGCTCGTCGATGCAGCGCTCCAGCTCGCGGATCGCCAGCTCCGGCGCCTGCAGCGGCACCGTGCCGATGCCGGCATAGTGGCGCGAATGATCGCGGCAGACGCCGGCCATGTGGTCATTCAGATGCCGGTGCAGCTCCAGCGCCTGATGCCCCGGCGCCCAGTACGACAGCAGCACCGGCACGGTGGAGATCACCTGCACGCCCACGCCGAAGCGCGCGTAGTCGTCGATGCGGTGCTGCGGATTGAATGCCGAATCCCACACCTCGCGGAAAAACCGGCCGTCCTTGTAGATGCGGTGCCGGTTGTCCGCATGCGTCATCACCGGAAAGCGCTCGTCGCCGTATTTGACGGCGAGGTTCGGCCAGTCCGGCGGCAGGATGTGCGCGTGGGCGTCGATCTTCAGCATCGCTGGAGTGTAAAACCTCTGTCCGCTGGCGTCGCGTCGGTGCTGCACAGGGCCGTCCGATGGGTGAGAGTGGCGGGCCGTGCCCGCCCTCCGCAGCGCACATCCGCAGAGCGGGCACGGCCCGCCGTCTCGTTCGAGGTTATCGCGCCATCGCAGCTACAACAGCGGTGCGGCGAGCCTCGCGGCAGGCTCCGGCAGGCTGCGACTGAGCACGTGCGCCAGCGTGTTCACGTTGTCCACCAGGCGGTCGCTGATGCGCGCCAGCAGGTCGACGGCGGCGCGATCCGGGTGGTCGTGCAGCGACGCCAGCAGGGCGCGCTGCATCGCGCGCAGGTCGGGCAGGCCGGAAGGTACACGCTGCTCGCGCAAGGCGCTGGCGGAGGCCTGCACGGCGACCGCCGCCTGCTCCACGAAGCGGCGCAGCCCGGCCTGCACCGGCAGGCCGGCGAGGTCGTCGAGCAGCGCCTCCAGCGTCATCGCGGTGCGCGCCAGGCGGTTGCCGTTGGCGAACAGCGCGCGCGCCAGCGCCAGCAGTGGCGGTGGCGTGGCCGGCTCGCTGCGCATGCGCTCGATCGAGGCCTGCGCATTGCTGCGCGCGGTGCGCGCCGCGCTGCGCGTCTCGCGGTGCGCGCTGCGCTGGCCGGGCTGCGCCAGCGCCAGCAG